>NZ_JBGDVI010000021.1:0-81617 GCF_046551895.1 Salmonella sp. SAL03688 | reverse complement strand
ACCCGGCGGCCTGTGTGCCGTTGTTCCGTGTCAGTGGTGGCGCATTATAGGGAGTTATTTCTGCCTGACAAGAGGAAATTTAAAATAATTTTCTGAGTGTCTCTTTTTTCATCAATGGCGTGCTTAACGTGCCATAAAATAAGCAAATTGCCGTTAATGCAACTGCAATCACACTTCCAGGTGGCATACTAATAACCAAACGAAAGAGAAAGGAAGAACATTCATGCCTTTAAGCGCACAACAATTAGCCGCACAGAAAAATCTATCCTATGTTCTGGCTGAAAAGCTGGCGCAGCGGATATTAAAGGGTGACTACGCCCCCGGTACTATTCTTCCCGGCGAAATAGAACTGGGCGAGCAGTACGGCGTAAGTCGAACGGCAGTTCGCGAAGCGGTGAAAACGTTGACGGCTAAAGGTATGGTGCTACCTCGTCCGCGCATTGGTACGCGGGTGATGCCGCAGGGAAACTGGAACTTTCTGGATCAAGAGCTGCTGACCTGGTGGATGACGGAAGAAAATTTTCATCAGGTGGTAGAGCATTTTCTGGTGATGCGTATTAGCCTGGAGCCGCAAGCCTGCCTGCTGGCGGCGACTCTTGGCACACCGGAGCAGAAAGCGCGGCTTAATGCCTTAATGGAAGAGATGGTCGCGCTGAAAAAGCATTTTAAGCGTGAACGCTGGATTGAAGTGGATATGGCGTGGCACGAGCATATCTACGAAATGAGCGCCAATCCCTTTCTAATCTCTTTTGCGACGCTATTTCATTCGGTTTATCACACTTACTTTACCTCAATCACCTATAACGAGGTGGTAAAGCTGGATTTGCACCAGGCCATTGTTGATGCCATCGCTGATGGCGACGGCGAACGCGCTTTCCAGGCCTGCCAGGCGTTGTTAATAGCGCCCAATGAGAGACCAGATAATTAACAGGATATTGAATGACCAGCAAAAAAGCGCGCAGTATGGCTGGCCTGCCGTGGATCGCGGCGATGGCCTTCTTTATGCAGGCGCTAGACGCCACCATTTTGAATACCGCTTTACCGGCTATTGCGCATAGTCTTAACCGTTCACCACTCGCCATGCAGTCCGCTATTATCAGTTATACCCTGACAGTAGCTATGTTAATTCCGGTAAGCGGCTGGCTGGCTGACCGCTTTGGTACGCGTCGCGTTTTTATGGTTGCCGTAAGTCTGTTTACGTTAGGCTCGCTGGCCTGCGCGCTCTCCAGTTCACTATCTGAATTGGTTATTTTTCGCGTCGTACAAGGCGTCGGCGGAGCGATGATGATGCCAGTGGCGCGGCTGGCGTTATTGCGAGCCTATCCGCGTAGTGAGCTGCTGCCCGTTCTTAACTTTGTCACTATGCCGGGGCTGGTAGGTCCGATTCTGGGGCCGGTATTAGGCGGCGTACTGGTGACCTGGGCAAGCTGGCACTGGATCTTCCTGATTAATATTCCCATTGGTGTTGCAGGCATTCTGTATGCCCGCAAATATATGCCCAACTTCACCACGCCGCGTCGCAAGTTTGACATGACCGGCTTCTTTCTTTTTGGGTTAAGTCTGGTTTTATTTTCCAGCGGAATGGAACTGTTTGGCGAAAAGATTGTGGCGACATGGATCGCATCCGCCATTATTTTTTGCAGTATCGTTCTACTATTGGCCTATATCCGCCACGCCCGCCGTCATCCGACACCGTTAATATCACTATCGCTGTTTAAGACACGCACATTTTCCGTCGGTATTGCCGGCAACCTCGCCACGCGTCTGGGGACAGGCTGCGTACCTTTTTTGATGCCGTTAATGCTACAGGTTGGTTTTGGCTACCCGGCTCTGATCGCCGGCTGCATGATGGCGCCGACGGCTTTGGGTTCTATTATCGCGAAATCGACCGTAACGCAGGTTTTACGACGTTTGGGATACCGGAAGACTCTGGTCGGCATTACGGTATTTATCGGTCTGATGATTGCCCAGTTTTCGTTTCAATCTCCCGCCATGCCGATCTGGATGCTCGTACTGCCGCTATTCATTCTTGGAATGGCGATGTCCACTCAATTTACGGCAATGAATACGATTACTCTTGCGGATCTGACAGACGATAACGCCAGCAGCGGCAACAGCGTTCTGGCGGTTACGCAGCAATTGTCTATCAGTTTAGGCGTGGCGATCAGCGCGGCGGTGTTACGTATTTATGAAGGTTTTGCGGGCACCAGTACCGTGGAACAGTTCCACTATACCTTTATCACGATGGGGGCGATCACTATCGTGTCCGCGCTGATGTTTATGCTGCTAAGAGCCAAAGACGGCAACAATCTGATTAAAGAACGGCATAAATCTAAACCGACCCACGCACCGTCAAAACCGGAGTAAGCTGAAGTCGCTGTTGTTGCAAGGCGGGCTGCGCCATCCGATGAATCAACACATCAATAGCCAGCTCGCCCAATTCATCTTTCGGCTGATGGATAGTCGTCAGCGGCGGCGTCATATAGCGCGCCAGCTCAATATCATCATAGCCAATGACTGCCATATCCTGCGGGATACGAAGCCCCGCCTGATATAGCGCCTGATAGGCGCCGACAGCCATCGCATCGTTTCCGGTAAAAACCGCTTGCGGTCGCTGTTGATGGGCGAGTAACGCCTGCATGGCGTCAAAGCCGCCGCCAAATTCAAAATCGCCGGTGATCTCATAGCCTTGCGGAATAGCCAGCCCTGCGCGTTTCATCGCCGCCCGATACCCTTCCAGCCGCAAACGCGCTGGCGTTTTGTCCAGCGGGCCGGTAATACAGGCTATTCGGGTAAATCCTTTATCGATAAGGTATTGGGTAGCAAGATCGCCGCCTAGCAACGAATTATCCTGAATGAGATCGCTATCGCCCTCACCATCAAACGGCGACCAGTCCATCATGACGGTAGGAATAGACGGATAACGCTCCATGATTTCACGAGAAGGCTGATGCGTTTCGGTACACAGCAGCAGTAAACCGTCTACCCGTTTTTGCATCAGCGTCTCCAGGTTGCGGTTCATCCGTTGCTCGTCGCCTTCGGTATTGCACAGCACCAGACTATAGCCGCGCTCAAAACAGCTTCGCTCAACGCCGCGCACCAGTTCGGAATAAAAAGGGTTGGTACTGGCGGTAATTAGCATACCAATCGTGCGGGTCTGGTTTAACTTGAGGCTTCGCGCCAGCGCAGAAGGCGCATAGTTAAGTGATTTAATCGCCGCTTCAACTTTTTCGGTTATCGTCTCACTCACAAAGCGATCTTTGTTAATAACGTGAGAGACCGTCGATGTAGAGACTCCCGCCAGGCGGGCAACATCTTTCATAGTAGCCAAGCGTTACCCCTGCTGATGTAAAAACACTTCTATCTCTTCGCGCCACGGAACGGAAGGTTGCGCGCCTTTACGCGTTACGGCAATCGCGGCGGCGGCATGGGCAAAGCGAATCGCTTCCGGCAACGGCGTCTCCTCCAGTATCGCGGTGATAAAGGCGCCGTTAAACGTATCTCCGGCGGCAATGGTATCGACAGCCTCAACGCTAAATCCAGGAACGCGGCGGCCCTCGCCGTCTACGCTGGCCCAGACGCCACGGCTTCCTAAGGTAATTAATACGGTTCGAATGCCTTTATCATGCAAAACCTGCGCAGCTTTCGCGGCATCGTCGTCATTTTCCACACGCACGCCCGTCAGCTTTTCAGCTTCCGTTTCATTTGGCGTGATGATGTCCACCAGCGCCAGCAGTTCATCCGGTAGCTCACGGGCAGGCGCCGGGTTCAGCGCAACAGTAGTATGATGTTGATGGGCGATTTTCGCCGCCGCCAGTACGCTTTCCAGCGGCGATTCCAGCTGCATCAGTAACGCATCCGCCTGCGCGATACGTTCACGTTGCGCATCAACCAACGCCGGCGATAACGCGGCATTCGCTCCGGCATGAATACCGATGACGTTCTCGCCTTCGCCGTTAACGAAAATCAGCGCCACCCCGGTAGACTCGCCTTTAATAACGCTAACCGGCGCGATATCAATACGATCGCTGACTAATTGTTTACGAATACTGTCGCCAATATCGTCATCGCCCGTGCAGGCGATAAACGCAATATTTGCCCCGCTACGTCCCGCAGCAACCGCCTGATTCGCGCCTTTCCCGCCAAACGCGACCTGATAATGGCTACCGGTTACCGTTTCACCCGGGGTAGGGAAGGACTCAAGATTAAGGATATGATCGGCATTAATGCTGCCAAGGACGATGAGATTACCTGCGGTTTTCATATTCGGGGTTCCACGTCAAAGTGCGCCACCGGTTAGGGTGGCGCGTGCCCTGCTTTTCTTTTTTTACGTTCACCTCAGCGGAGGATCGCGTATTTCTGTCGCCATCAGGCCATAGTTGACCCGTGTCGTTTATTACTGCTTGATGACCAGTTTCAGGTCAACCGGATATTTGGCCTGAACTTTTTCGCCTTTCAGCACCTTATCCGCCACTTCAACGCCTTTGGCGCCGATTTGATCCGGTAACTGAGCGATAGTCGCTGCCAGTTTGCCATCTTTTACAGCCTTTTCGCCATCCGGCGTACCGTCAAATCCAACCACCATCACATCTGCTTTACCGGCAGTTTGCAGCGCGCGCAGTGCGCCCAGCGCCATTTCATCGTTCTGGGCGAAGACAGCCTGAACATCCGGATGCGCGGTCAGCAGGTTTTGCATGACGTTCAGACCCTTAGTACGGTCGAAATCGGCAGGCTGGCTGGCCAGAACATTAAATTTGTGAGCGGCTACCGCCTGCTGGAAACCTTCGCCACGCTCACGCGCCGCAGATGTTCCGGCAATGCCTTGCAGCTCAATCACTTTGGCGCCTTCGCCAGCTTTTTTCGCGATATAGTCGCCAGCGATCTTACCGCCCAGCACGTTATCAGACGCGATATGGCTGACGACATCACCTTTGGTTGCCTGGCGGTCAAGCGTGATAACCGGAATCTTCGCCTGGTTCGCCATCTTCACCGCGTTACCCACCGCATCGGAGTCAGTCGGGTTGATCAGCAGAATTTTGGTCCCGCGAACGGTTAAATCCTGCACGTTCGCCAGCTCTTTGGCAGGGTTGTTCTGGGAGTCCAGCACCACCAGGTTATAACCCAGTTTATCCGCCTCTTTTTGCGCCCCGTCTTTTAACGACACGAAGAAGGGATTATTGAGGGTAGAGATCACCAGCGCAATGGTGTCTTTCGCCATTGCATTCGCGCTCACGGTGGCGCTCAGCGCAACAGCAGATACCAGGGTAGCCAGTTTTTTCATGTTCATATTTCAGATGTCCTGTAGTCGTTGTTACTGCTTTTTGTTGTCTACCAGTACCGCCAGCAAAATCACCACCGCTTTGACGATCATCTGGTAATAGGAGGAAACACCTAACAAATTCAAACCATTATTAAGGAAGCCGAGAATCAATGCGCCGATCAATGTCCCAACAATGCGCCCTTTACCGCCTGCAAGGCTGGTGCCGCCCAGCACTACGGCGGCAATAGCATCCAGCTCATAGCCGGTACCCGCCGTCGGCTGCGCGGAAGAGAGGCGCGCCACTTCAATGATGCCCGCCAGCGACGCTGTCAGGCCGCAAAGTGAATAGACGATAATTTTCACTTTGCTCACGCTAATGCCAGACAGGCGCGTCGCCGCTTCGTTACCGCCCAGCGCGTAGATATAGCGTCCCAGACGGGTGTGATGCAGCATATACCAGGCGGCGATAAAGACGATAGCCATGATCCAGACCGGCGTAGGAACGCCCAGCGGACGGCCGATACCGAACCAGCCAAACAGATCGGCGTTATCGGTAAAGCCGGTGTTGACCGGGCTACCGTCGGTGTAAACCATCGTCACGCCGCGCAGTAGCAACATCATCACCAGCGTAGCGATAAACGCCTGTACGCGGCCTTTCGCGACGATAACGCCAGTGACGGCGCCAATCGCAGCGCCCAGCGCCAGCGCGGCGGCAACCGCGACCAGCGCATTCACTTCAACGCCGACGATTGAAGCGGCAACCGCGCCGGTGAGCGCCAGCAGGGAACCGACGGACAGATCGATCCCCGATGTCAGAATCACCAACGTCATCCCCACCGCCATAATGGCGTTAACGGAGGTCTGTTGAAGAATATTGAACAGATTATTAACGGTAAAAAAGTTGGGGCTTAACGTCGACACAATCGCGATCAACACCAGCAGGGCAATGAGCGACTTCTGCTCAAGAAGCCACGCTTTAGTGAAATAACGGCGACCAGAAACAGCCTGGGTTGTCATCTTTTTTACTCCTGATTCACGCGATTAAGCTTGCCCACTGCGGCAGCCATTAACACTTCCTGGGTGGCCTGCTCGCGAGTAAATTCACCGCTGAGATGCCCTTCATGCATGACGATGATGCGATCGCTCATGCCTAATACTTCTGGCATCTCAGATGAGACCAGAATGATGCTCAGGCCGTCGGCCTTAAACTGGTTGATAAGCTGATAAATCTCTTTCTTGGCGCCGACGTCCACGCCGCGGGTCGGCTCGTCGAGAATGAGCACTTTCGGGCGCGTCATCAACCCGCGGGCAATCGCCACTTTTTGCTGATTACCGCCAGAAAGCAGGCCTATCGCCTGTTCCATTGACGGCGTCTTGACGTTGAACAGACGGATAAAATCCCCCACCGCCTGTTGCTCATCTTTGTGTTTCAGGCTTCCGCCAGCGCGGCTGAAATAGTCCAGCGCCGTCAGCGACATATTCTCTTTAACTGACATGCCGAGCACCAGTCCATCGCGCTTACGGTCTTCAGAGATATAAACGATGCCATTGGCCAGTCCGTCCTGCGGAGAACGCGTCACCACTTCGTGTCCATCAAGCGTCACGTAACCGCTGGTTCGCGGCATCGCGCCGTACAATACTTTCATCAGCTCGGTGCGACCGGCGCCCATCAGGCCGGAGATGCCAAGAATCTCGCCTTTTCGCAGCACAAAAGAGACATCATTCACGCCCGGTCCGCACAGATTATCGACCTTGAGGCGAATCTCACCCGGCGCGTTATCCAGATGCGGGTACTGATCTTCCAGCTTACGTCCCACCATCATTTCGATAAGAGAATCTTCGGTCAACGTGGCCACTTCACGCTCGGCGATAAATTGCCCATCGCGGAAGACCGTCACGTCATCGCAAATTTCGAAGATCTCTTTCATACGGTGGGAGATATAGACAATGCCGCGCCCCTGCGATTTTAATTCGCGGATAACGCGGAACAGAGAGTCGGTTTCAGTGTCGGTCAGCGCATCGGTCGGTTCATCCATAATGATGACTTTGGATTCGAAGCTCAGCACTTTGGCGATTTCCACCATTTGCTGATCGCCGATAGAGAGTTCGCCCACCAGCTTATCGCTCTTAAAGCGCAGATTGAGTTTGGCTAAGAGGTGGTCGGCTTCGGCATACATCTTTTTCCAGTCGATTTTACCAAAGCGATTCACAAACTCACGGCCCAGGAAGATGTTTTCCGCAATGGTCAACTGCGGGATCAGGTTCAGTTCCTGGTGAATAATGCCGATCCCGGCTTCCTGAGACGATTTAGGCCCATTAAAGGTGGTCTCTTTACCCAGCCATAACAACGATCCCGCATCTCGCGTATAGATGCCGGTTAATACTTTCATCATGGTGGATTTTCCGGCGCCGTTTTCCCCCACCAGCGCCATAACGCGGCCAGGATAAACGTTTAACGCGGCGCCGGAGAGAGCCTTCACGCCGGGGAACGCTTTATCGATCCCTTTGAGTTGCAGTAATGCGTCCATAGCGGCCTCAGAAAGTGACGCCAGCGCAAAGAATGACGTTCGCATACGGGGAACACTCCCCGCTGCGAATCACTGCCTGACTGTCTGCAGTCAATTTTTTGAATTGTTCGTGTGTCGTATAACTAATTTTTATGGTGTTTCCCTGGTGTTGCTGCAGTTGCTCAAGGTGAGTGAGCAACGTTTCGTGGAGCTGCGGATTCTGTTGTTTGATTTCCGTTGCAAGAATCGCCGCCTCAACCTGCATTTCCCGGGTCACGACATCCACCACCTGCATAAAAGAAGGTACGCCCTGGGTTAGTGCCATATCGATACGCGCAGTGCTATTCGGGATGGGTAAACCCGCATCACAGACCACCAGAGTATCAGTATGCCCCAGACGGGAAATGACCGACGAGATTTCAGAGTTGAGTACGGTGCCTTTCTTCATTTTTCTGCTCCACTAGCGAAACGTTTCGCTGGCCGCAGTGTAACCCTGGATGTGTTCATAAAACCATCATGACGTAACAGAATTGTGATCGCCGTCGAAACGTTTCGCTAGCGGAAATCAGGCGATTATCGTGTGGGAATCTACGGATTGGCCAGGCCGGGTAAGCCAACGCGGCCCCCGGCATGGTGATGGGAGGTTAAATCTCGACCTGCGTTCCTAACTCAATCACGCGGTTAGGCGGGATCTCGAATTGATCCGGCGCGCGCAGGGCGTTACGTTGCAACAACAAATACAGCTTGCCACGCAAACGCAAATACCACGGGCGTTTGCCGACAATCAACGACTCGTGCGACATAAAGAACGACGTTTCCATCATCCGACAGCTAAGCCCTTCCAGACCGCAGCGGTGGAACACCTCTTCAACGTTTGGCGTTTCGCGCCAGCCGTAGCTGGCCACCACGCGCCAGAATGTCGGAGACAACTGCTCAATCTGCACCCGGCGAACGTTATGCACATAAGGCGCATCTTCCGTACGCAACGTCAGTAAGATTACGCGCTCATGCAACACTTTGTTGTGCTTCAGGTTATGCAATAAAGCAAAAGGGATCACACTGAGCGCGCGCGACATGTATACGGCAGTACCCGGCACCCGAACCGGCGGTGACTTCTCCAGTGAAGCAATCATCGCTTCCAGCGAATTACCGTGTTCATGCATACGACGCAACAGACGGAAACGCTCGCTCTTCCAGGTGGTCATGATCGTGAACATGATCAGGCCCAGGCTCAGCGGCAGCCAACCACCGGACAACAATTTATCGAGGTTAGCCGAGAACAGCGGGATATCCACGCACAGGAACGCGATGAGGATCAGCGCGACAAAATATTTGTTCCAGTGCCAGTTCTTACGCGCCACGGTCGTAGAAAGAATAGACGTCAGCACCATCGTGCCGGTCACGGCGATACCATAGGCCGCCGCCAGGTTGCTGGAGTGCTCAAAGCTAACAATAACAACCACGACCGCGAAATAAAGCAGCCAGTTAACGAAAGGGATATAGATCTGACCGGACTCCATCTCGGAGGTATGGATAATGCGCATTGGCGACAAATAGCCAAGACGCACGGCCTGACGCGTCAGCGAAAAGACGCCAGAAATAACCGCCTGGGAGGCGATCACTGTCGCCAGCGCGGCCAGAATCAGCAGCGGAATTAACGCCCAGTCCGGTGCCAACAGGAAGAAGGGGTTTTTAATCGCTTCCGGATGCTTTAGTAGCAATGCGCCCTGACCAAAGTAGTTCAGTACTAACGACGGCAATACCACGGTAAACCACGCCAGGCGAATCGGGAACTTACCGAAGTGTCCCATATCGGCGTACAACGCCTCTACGCCGGTAATCGACAGCACCACCGCGCCCAACGCAATAAACGATACGGTTTTATATTCAAGGAAAAAACGTACCGCCCAGACAGGATTCAGCGCATGTAACACTTCGGGATTGGCGATAATACTGCGCAGGCCAAGTACCGCCAGGATTAAAAACCAGGTCAGCATGATCGGCGCAAAGAGTTTCCCTACCATTCCCGTACCGTGCTTCTGAATCATAAACAACAGAGTCAGCACAATAATGGAAAGCGGGACAATCCAGGTATCCAGCTGCGGCGCGACAATTTCCAGGCCTTCAATCGCCGACATCACCGAAATCGCCGGCGTAATGACCACTTCGCCATAGAAAAAGCTGCCGCCTATCAGTCCCATGATAACTAACATGGATGTGGTGCGCGCCGAGGTATTACGCCCGGCAAGCGACATCAGCGTCAAAATTCCACCTTCACCCGCGTTATCGGCGCGCATCACGAAGGTGAGATATTTGATGGAAACCACAAAGATGAGTAGCCAGAAGATCAGCGACAGAAAACCAAACACGGCATCTCGTTCAACGCCAAAACCAAACTGACCGGACAAACATTCACGAAGCGTATAAAGCGGGCTGGTACCAATATCACCGTAGACAACCCCAATAGCTGCGAGGGTAATCGCAGGCAACGATTGCTTATTATCAGTGCTCATAGACTCATCTTTCGTTTATACACGTCACCCTTCACGCTACCTCCTTGTCGGCTGCATTCGCTTACCCCAGTCACACGTTTAAGTCAGTGCCAGGGGATTCACTCCTTTGCCGCCTTGATGTAGTTTGAATGAATGAGTGTATAGATATGAAATGTGTGCTTAGTCCCTTGGCCCACAAAAAAGCGCACAGTATGCACGATTAATCATAAAATCGTACCCCTAAATGAAGCCAGATTAACCTGGCTCAAAGAAAAATAAACAGCGCGTCAGACGATTACAGCCCCGGTGGTGAAACGTCTATACTCGCAATTAGCATGATCCATTTGTCGAAAGGACGCCTCTTTATTATGGCTCACCCACATTTATTAGCGGAAAGAATTTCCCGTCTGAGCAGCGCCCTTGAGAAGGGGCTGTATGAACGTAGTCACGCCATACGCCTGTGCCTACTGGCGGCGTTAAGCGGTGAAAGCGTCTTTTTGTTGGGCCCGCCCGGTATCGCCAAGAGTCTGATTGCCCGCCGCCTGAAGTTTGCTTTCCAGCGCGCCCGCGCTTTTGAATATCTGATGACACGCTTTTCCACGCCGGAAGAGGTGTTTGGCCCGCTCTCTATTCAGGCGCTGAAAGATGAAGGTCGCTATGAACGCTTAACGACCGGCTATCTTCCCGAAGCCGAAATCGTTTTTCTGGATGAAATCTGGAAAGCCGGGCCCGCTATCCTGAACACATTGCTGACCGCCATTAACGAACGCCATTTCCGCAACGGCGCATTTGAGGAAAAAATTCCGATGCGGCTGCTGGTGGCGGCCTCCAACGAACTGCCCGAAGCGGACAGCAGCCTGGAAGCCTTGTACGACCGAATGTTGATTCGCCTGTGGCTGGATAAAGTTCAGGATAAAGCCAATTTCCGCTCCATGCTGGTTAGTCAGCAGGATGAGAGTGATAACCCGGTCCCCGCCTCGTTACAGGTTAGCGACGAAGAATATCAACAGTGGCAAAAAGATATCGGCGCGATTTCACTGCCTGATCCGGTCTTTGAGCTGATATTTACTCTGCGCCAACAGCTGGATAATTTGCCGAATGCGCCTTATGTCTCCGACCGTCGCTGGAAGAAAGCCATCCGCCTGTTACAGGCCAGCGCCTTCTTTAGCGGACGTGACGCGGTTGCGCCGATTGACCTTATCCTGCTAAAAGATTGCTTGTGGTATGACGCGCAGAGTCTGAATCTCATGCAACAGCAACTGGAAATATTGATGACCGGACACGCCTGGCAGCAGCAGGCCATGCTGACTCGCCTCGGCGGTATCGTCCAGCGTCGCCTCCAGTTGCAGCAACAGCAAAGCGATAAAACCGCTTTCACCGTCATTAAAGAAGGCGGTATGTTCAGCCGCCGCCCGCATTACACTTTACCGCCGGAAGCCAGCGCGTCAACGTTGACGTTATTGCTACAAAAACCGCTAAAACTGCATGATATGGAAGTGATCCATATTACCTTTGACCGCAGCGCGCTGGAACTTTGGCTGACCAAAGGCGGCGAGATCCGCGGCAAACTGAACGGGATCGGCTTTGCCCAAACGCTGAATATGGAAGTCGATAACGCTCAACATCTGGTGGTGCGCGACATCAGTCTACAAGGTACCCGTCTGGCGTTACCGGGAGCGGCTGAAGACAGTATGCCTGCGGAGATCAAACAGCAGCTGGAAACGTTAGAAAACGACTGGCGCCAGCAGCATACCCGCTTCAGCGAGCAGCAACATTGCCTGTTTATTCACAGCGACTGGTTAGGGCGCATTGAGGCCAGCCTGCAGGATGTAGGAGAACAGATCCGCCAGGCGCAACAATGCTGACGCTGGATACGCTAAATACCATGCTGGCCGTCAGCGAAGAGGGAATGGTCGAAGAGATGATCCTCGCGCTACTGGCTTCCCCACAGCTGGTCATTTTCTTTGAAAAGTTTCCGCGTTTAAAAAACGCCGTGACCGCCGATCTCCCGCGCTGGCGGGAAGCGCTACGCAGCCGTCTTAAAGACGCACGCGTTCCGCCGGAACTCACGGAAGAGGTCATGTGTTATCAGCAAAGCCAACTTCTCTCTACCCCACAGTTCATCGTGCAACTGCCGCAAATACTGGCGTTGCTTCACCGCCTGCATTCACCGTATGCCGCGCAGGCGAAGCAGTTGACGGAGAGCAACAGTACCTTTACCCCTGCGCTACACACGCTTTTTTTGCAACGCTGGCGGTTAAGTCTGGTCGTGCAGGCCACCACGTTAAACCAGCAACTACTGGAAGAAGAGCGCGAGCAGTTGCTGAGTGACGTTCAGGAACGGATGACGCTGAGCGGGCAACTGGAACCGACGCTGGCGGAAAATGATAATGCCGCAGGCCGCCTGTGGGATATGAGCGCGGGCCAGCTTAAACGTGGTGATTATCAACTGATCGTAAAATACGGCGAATTTCTCGCCGCCCAGCCGGAGCTAATGCAACTGGCGGAACAACTGGGACGTTCGCGGGAAGCCAAATCGGTACCGAAAAAAGACGCGCCGATGGAAACCTTTCGTACACTGGTACGCGAACCCGCAACGGTGCCGGAGCAGGTTGACGGTATACAGCAAGGCGATGATATTCTGCGCCTGTTGCCGCCAGAGCTGGCGACGCTCGGCATCACCGAGCTGGAATATGAATTTTACCGCCGGTTAGTGGAAAAACAGCTCCTCACCTATCGCCTGCATGGCGAAGCGTGGCGTGAGAAAGTGACCGAACGGCCGGTAGTACACCAGGATGTCGACGAGCAGCCGCGCGGACCGTTTATTGTCTGCGTCGATACTTCAGGCTCGATGGGAGGATTTAACGAGCAGTGCGCAAAAGCGTTCTGCCTGGCGTTGATGCGCGTTGCGCTGGCGGATAACCGCCGCTGCTTTATTATGCTGTTTTCCACTGACGTTGTGCGTTATGAACTCTCCGGCCCGGAAGGTATTGAGCAGGCCATCCGCTTTTTAAGTCAACGTTTTCGCGGCGGCACGGATATCGCCAGCTGTTTTCGCGCCATTATTGAAAGAATGCAGGGACGGGAATGGTTTGATGCCGATGCGGTGGTCATTTCGGATTTTATCGCCCAGCGCTTGCCGGATGACGTGGTGAGCAAAGTGGGAGAGTTGCAGCGTCTTCACCAGCATCGATTCCACGCGGTGGCGATGTCGGCGCACGGCAAACCCGGCATCATGCGCATTTTCGATCATATCTGGCGCTTTGACACCGGGATGCGAAGCCGCCTGCTGAGACGCTGGCGGCGCTAACGGCTTATAAAATAGCAGGAATGCTTTCGCGAACCTGCGCGGGCCATACGCCGCACTGCACCTGACCAATATGCGGCAATTGCAGCAGCAACATCGTCAGACGCGACTGCCCAATCCCGCCGCCGATGGTCTGCGGCATTTCGCCGCGCAGCAGCGCCTGATGCCACTCCAGTTGCAGGCGATCTTCATCACCGGTCAACGCCAGCTGGCGCATCAGCGTATCGGCATCTACACGGATACCCATAGAGGAAAGCTCAAACGCATCTTCCAGCACCGGGTTCCACACCAGGATATCGCCGTTCAGACCGGCGTAGCCCAGCTCAGATGCGGAGCTCCAGTCATCATAATCCGGCGCGCGTACATCATGGCGGTGGCCATCGCTCAGTTTACCGCCGATCCCCACCAGAAAAACGGCGCCAAGTTCTTTGGCGATCGCGCGTTCGCGCCCTTTCGCATCCAGATCCGGATAGCGAGACAACAGCTCCTGGCTGTGAACAAACTGAATTTGCTCTGGCAGGAACGGCGCCAGACCAAACTGTTTATGCACTTCCGCTTCCGTCGCCTTAATTCCTGCCCATATAGCCTCTACTGTGCTTTTCAGGGTGGAAAATTGGCGCTCGCCATCGCCCATGACACGCTCCCAGTCCCACTGATCCACATAGACCGAGTGGAGCGGAGAGAGTCGGTCTTCATCGGGGCGAAGGGCTTTCATGTGCGTGTACAGCCCTTCGCCCGCGCTGAAGTCATGTTGCCCCAGGGTTTGACGTTTCCACTTCGCCAGTGAATGCACCACTTCGAACTGGGCGTCAGGCAACGCTTTCACTTTTACCTGCACCGCTTTTTCACAGCCGGACAAATTATCCTGCGTACCATCTCCTACGCGACTCAGGATCGGCGCCTGGACCTCAATCAGACCCAGACGCTCCTCAAGCTGGCGAGAGAAATGTGATTTCACGAAGCTAATTTGACGTTGTTTGGCAATGTAAGCGGTTTTCATTTTTTTACTCCTGCGTCCTATTGCCTATGATTAAGCAACAAAACGAGAGCACTATTCAATAATCAACAGATAAAAAGCCAACTTCGATTTTGATTCGTTAAAAATAATGGCTAAAATAGAGATAATCATTAATCAGCATAAGAAAAAGCGATGGAAAATTATCAGATCGACAATCTGGACCGCGGCATACTTGACGCCTTAATGGAAAATGCCCGCACCGCCTACGCCGAACTGGCCAAACAATTTGGCGTTAGCCCTGGAACCATTCACGTTCGCGTCGAGAAAATGAAGCAGGCCGGGATCATTACGGGCGCACGGATTGACGTCAGCCCTAAACAGCTGGGCTACGATGTGGGCTGCTTTATTGGCATCATTCTCAAAAGCGCCAAAGACTATCCCTCCGCACTGGCCCGGCTGGAAAGCCTGGATGAGGTGACGGAAGCGTATTACACCACCGGTCACTACAGCATCTTTATAAAAGTGATGTGCAAATCAATCGACGCGCTTCAGCACGTACTTATCAACAAGATCCAAACAATTGATGAAATTCAGTCCACTGAGACACTGATCGTCTTGCAGAACCCGATCATGCGCACCATCAAGCCATGATCGGCTTTTTTAATCCCACATTTTTCCACAGGTAGATCCCAGCTCGTTCACAGAGTACAATGCAGCCTCTTTACCTGAGCGAGCGATCAATGGCAGACATTACTCTTATCAGCGGCAGCACCCTGGGCGGCGCCGAATACGTCGCGGAACATCTGGCGGAAAAGCTGGAAGCTGCCGGTTTTTCAACCGAAACGGTGCACGGTCCGTTATTAGAGGATCTGTCAACTTCCGGGATCTGGCTGATAATCAGCTCAACGCACGGCGCCGGAGACATTCCGGACAACCTGACCCCTTTCTATGAAGACCTTCAGACGCAGAAACCCGATCTTTCCGCGGTACGTTTCGGCGCAATTGGCATTGGTAGTCGAGAATACGACACGTTTTGCGGCGCGATTGAGAAAATAGAAGCGGAACTGAAAGGCGCTGGCGCAAAACAGGTTGGGGAAACACTGAAGATCAACATCCTTGAACATGAGATTCCGGAAGATCCAGCGGAGATTTGGCTCGGATCCTGGATTAATTTACTCAAATAAGTGTAAAGATCGTGCGATCCATTGTGGATAAATCTGGTGGAAAGCTTGGATCAACCGGTAGTTATCCAAAGAATAACCGTTGTTCACTTTTTGAGTTGTGTATAAGTACCCGTTTTGATCCCAGCTTATACGGGCCACGATCACCGATCATTCACAGCTAGTGATCCTTTCCAACGCATTGATCTTTATTACAGGATCCGGGTTATCCACAGCTTGGTGCGATCCTAATAAGAGATCACAATAGAACAGATCTCTAAATAAAAAGATCTTCTTTTTAATAGCCCGGATCCCGGGGCTTTCTCCATCGGCTAAAGTTGAGTAGAATCCACCGCCCGGGCTTCAATCCATTTTCACACCGCGTTATGCGAGGCAATTACCATGTTTTATCAGGATCCTTTTGACGTCATTATTATTGGCGGGGGTCATGCAGGCACTGAGGCCGCGATGGCCGCAGCGCGTATGGGTCAACAGACTCTGCTTTTGACACACAATATTGACACGTTGGGGCAGATGAGCTGCAACCCGGCGATCGGCGGTATTGGAAAGGGACATCTGGTAAAAGAGGTGGATGCGCTCGGCGGTCTGATGGCGAAAGCGATCGATCAGGCAGGTATTCAGTTTAGGATACTAAACGCCAGCAAAGGTCCGGCTGTTCGCGCTACCCGGGCTCAGGCGGATCGAGTCTTATACCGCCAGGCGGTGCGTACCGCGCTGGAGAATCAGCCGAATCTGATGATCTTCCAGCAAGCGGTTGAAGATCTGATTGTCGAAAACGATCGCGTTGTCGGCGCTGTGACCCAAATGGGGCTCAAATTCCGCGCGAAAGCGGTGGTGCTGACCGTCGGAACCTTCCTCGACGGCAAAATTCATATTGGTCTGGATAACTACAGCGGCGGTCGTGCTGGCGATCCGCCATCCATCCCGCTGTCTCGCCGTCTGCGTGAGCTTCCGCTACGCGTCAGCCGCCTGAAAACCGGCACACCGCCGCGTATTGATGCGCGTACTATCGATTTCAGCGTGTTGGCTCAACAGCATGGCGATAACCCGATGCCGGTTTTCTCGTTTATGGGGAATGCTTCTCAGCATCCGCAACAGGTGCCGTGTTACATCACGCATACCAATGAGAAAACCCATGACGTGATTCGTAATAACCTCGATCGTAGCCCAATGTACGCTGGCGTGATCGAAGGGATCGGCCCACGCTACTGTCCTTCGATCGAAGACAAGGTGATGCGTTTTGCCGATCGTAACCAGCATCAGATCTTCCTTGAGCCGGAAGGACTGACCTCTAACGAGATTTACCCTAACGGTATCTCCACTAGCCTGCCGTTTGACGTGCAGATGCAGATTGTCCGTTCCATGCAGGGCATGGAGAACGCGAAGATCGTTCGCCCTGGTTACGCGATTGAGTACGATTTCTTCGACCCGCGCGATCTGAAACCGACACTGGAAAGTAAATTTATTCACGGCCTGTTCTTTGCTGGTCAAATCAACGGTACTACCGGCTATGAAGAGGCTGCGGCGCAGGGCTTGCTCGCTGGTCTGAATGCCGCGCGTCTTTCCGCCGACAAAGAGGGCTGGGCGCCTGCGCGTTCTCAGGCTTATCTCGGCGTGCTGGTGGACGATCTCTGTACGCTGGGCACCAAAGAGCCGTATCGCATGTTTACCTCCCGCGCCGAATATCGCCTGATGCTGCGTGAGGACAACGCCGATCTGCGTTTGACCGAAATGGGCCGCGAGCTGGGTCTGGTGGATGATGAACGCTGGGCGCGATTCAACGAGAAGCTGGAAAATATCGAACGCGAACGTCAGCGGCTGAAATCGACATGGGTAACGCCGTCTGCGGAATCCGCCGATGAAGTGAATGCGCATTTGACCACGCCTCTCTCCCGTGAGGCCAGCGGCGAAGATTTGTTGCGTCGTCCGGAAATGACCTACGCGCAGCTCACTTCACTTGCCGCATTCGCGCCTGCGCTTGAAGATGAGCAAGCCGCTGAACAGGTGGAAATCCAGGTCAAATACGAAGGGTATATCGCTCGCCAGCAGGATGAGATTGAAAAACAACTACGTAACGAGAATACGTTGCTACCTGCCACGCTGGATTATCGTCAGGTTTCCGGTCTGTCGAACGAAGTTATCGCCAAGCTGAACGATCATAAACCGGCGTCTATCGGCCAGGCATCGCGTATCTCCGGCGTTACGCCAGCGGCAATCTCCATTCTGCTGGTATGGCTGAAAAAACAAGGTATGCTGCGTCGTAGCGCTTGATAACACTAATTTGGCGGGGGCGCTTCGCTTGCCCGCCCTACAAATTTGTAGGCCCGATAAGCGAAAGCGCATCGGGCATTTGATTATTAACAGGTAATGACCGTGCTCAACAAACTCTCTCGTCTGCTGGCTGATGCCGGTATTTCTCTTACCGATCACCAGAAAACGCTGCTGGTCGCCTACGTTGATATGCTGCACAAATGGAACAAAGCATACAACCTGACGTCAGTGCGGGATCCCAACGAAATGTTGGTACGCCATATTCTCGACAGCATAGTCGTTGCGCCGTATCTTCAGGGACAGCGTTTTATCGACGTAGGAACAGGACCGGGGCTGCCGGGCATCCCGCTGGCTATTGTTCTCCCTGACGCGCATTTCACCTTACTCGACAGCCTGGGCAAGCGGGTACGTTTTCTGCGTCAGGTCCAGCACGAACTGAAACTGGAAAACATCACGCCGGTTCAAAGCCGCGTTGAAGCCTATCCCTCCGAACCGCCGTTTGATGGCGTTATCAGCCGCGCTTTCGCATCGTTGAATGATATGGTGAGCTGGTGTCACCATCTGCCGGGAGAGAAAGGGCGTTTTTATGCCTTAAAAGGGCAATTGCCAGGGGATGAAATTGCCTCACTACCTGACAATTTTAGCGTCGAATCTGTTGAAAAATTACGCGTTCCGCAACTGGAAGGCGAGCGGCATCTGGTGATTATTAAGTCAAACAAAGTTTAATTTTTATCAAAAAAAATAGAAAAAAAACGACGCGGCTTGTGTTAAAAATCGACAGGTATAACGCATTTCAGCGTTGTTACATTTAACTCTGGATTTACGGTTTCGTTTCAACATGACAACGTCGCTTCTTTTGTTAAAACAGAGAGTAATCAACTTTGTAAATATCAGTCTGCTAAAAATCGAATCGAAAAATCACTTTTGCTTGTTAAATTTTTATTATAAATGTCAATGGGGCGTTTTTAAGGTGTAAGCTGGTATTTTTAAAACAGTACCTGGTTTTACGCTTAAATATCAAAAAGATGAAAAGGCATGAATTGACACGTAAATGAATTGCGTAAGCATGAATATGTTTAATGTGTGATCTGGTGCACGCTTTATCGCCAGTGTTTTCGCGCTATTTGCAGTTTTGTACGATCGTTCACACTTTGGCTAAAAGTTAAAAATGCGGGCCAGAGAAAAATATTTAAACATTTATTCACCTTTTGGCTACTTATTGTTTGAAATCACGGGGGCGCACCGTATAATTTGACCGCTTTTTGATGCTTGACTCTAAGTCTTAAAGAACGTTTTATACGACACGCGGCATACCTCGAAGTGAGCAGGAGTAAAAACGTGATGTCTGTGTCGCTCGTGAGTCGAAACGTTGCTCGTAAGCTTCTGTTCATTCAGTTTCTGGCGGTAATAGCAAGTGGATTGCTGTTTTGCCTCAAAGACCCCTTCTGGGGCATCTCCGCAGTATGTGGGGGATTGGCAGTGGCACTGCCTAATATGTTGTTTATGATATTTGCCTGGCGTCACCAGGCGCATACACCTGCTAAGGGCCGCGTGTCCTGGACTTTCGCCTTCGGTGAAGCCTTCAAGGTGTTAGCGATGCTGGTTTTACTGGTGGTGGCGTTGGCGGTTTTAAAGGCGGTGTTTTTGCCGCTGATCGTTACGTGGGTTTTGGTGCTGGTGGTTCAGATACTGGCGCCGGCTGTAATTAACAACAAAGGGTAAAAGGCATCATGGCTTCAGAAAATATGACGCCGCAGGAATACATAGGACACCATCTGAATAACCTTCAGCTGGACCTGCGTACTTTCTCGCTGGTGGATCCGCAGAACCCCCCAGCCACCTTCTGGACGCTCAATATTGACTCCATGTTCTTCTCGGTGGTGCTGGGTCTGTTGTTTCTGGTGATGTTCCGTAGCGTTGCTAAAAAAGCGACCAGCGGCGTGCCAGGCAAGTTTCAGACCGCGATTGAGCTGATAGTCGGCTTTGTGCATGGCAGCGTCAAAGACATGTACCATGGCAAAAGCAAGCTGATTGCGCCGCTGGCCCTGACGATTTTCGTCTGGGTATTCCTTATGAACCTGATGGACTTACTGCCTATCGACCTGCTGCCGTATATCGCTGAGCATTGGCTGGGTCTGCCGGCAACGCGCGTGGTGCCGTCTGCTGACGTCAACATCACCCTGTCGATGGCGCTGGGCGTATTCATCCTTATTCTGTTCTACAGCATCAAAATGAAAGGCATCGGCGGCTTCGCAAAAGAGTTGACGCTGCAGCCGTTCAATCACTGGGCGTTCATTCCTGTCAACTTAATCCTTGAAGGGGTAAGTCTGCTGTCCAAACCGGTTTCTCTCGGTCTGCGACTGTTCGGCAACATGTATGCCGGTGAGCTGATTTTCATTCTGATTGCTGGTCTGTTGCCGTGGTGGTCACAGTGGATTCTGAATGTGCCGTGGGCCATTTTCCACATCCTGATTATTACGCTGCAAGCCTTCATTTTCATGGTTCTGACGATTGTCTATCTGTCGATGGCGTCCGAAGAGCATTAATTTACCAACACTACTACGTTTTAACTGAAACAAACTGGAGACTGTCATGGAAAACCTGAATATGGATCTGCTGTACATGGCTGCCGCTGTGATGATGGGTCTGGCGGCAATCGGTGCTGCGATCGGTATCGGCATCCTCGGGGGTAAATTCCTGGAAGGCGCGGCGCGTCAACCTGATCTGATTCCTCTGCTGCGTACTCAGTTCTTTATCGTTATGGGTCTGGTGGATGCTATCCCGATGATCGCTGTAGGTCTGGGTCTGTACGTGATGTTCGCTGTCGCGTAGTAAGCGTTGCTTGAATTAAGAGCAATATCAGAAGGTTAACTAGATAGAGGCATTGTGCTGTGAATCTTAACGCAACAATCCTCGGCCAGGCCATCGCGTTTATTCTCTTTGTCTGGTTTTGCATGAAGTACGTATGGCCGCCGTTAATGGCAGCCATCGAGAAACGTCAGAAAGAAATTGCTGACGGTCTCGCTTCTGCTGAACGAGCACATAAGGATCTTGACCTTGCAAAGGCCAGCGCGACCGACCAGCTGAAAAAAGCGAAAGCGGAAGCTCAGGTAATCATCGAGCAGGCAAACAAACGCCGCGCTCAGATCCTGGACGAAGCCAAAACTGAAGCAGAGCAGGAACGTACTAAAATCGTGGCGCAGGCGCAGGCGGAAATTGAAGCCGAGCGTAAACGCGCCCGTGAAGAGCTGCGTAAGCAAGTTGCTATCCTGGCTGTTGCTGGCGCCGAGAAGATCATCGAACGTTCCGTGGATGAAGCTGCTAACAGCGACATCGTGGATAAACTTGTCGCTGAACTGTAAGGAGGGAGGGGCTGATGTCTGAATTTGTTACGGTAGCTCGCCCCTACGCCAAAGCAGCTTTTGACTTTGCCGTTGAACACCAAAGTGTAGAGCGCTGGCAGGATATGCTGGCGTTTGCCGCCGAGGTAACCAAGAACGAACAAATGGCAGAGCTTCTCTCTGGCGCGCTGGCGCCGGAAACGCTCGCTGAGTCGTTTATCGCAGTCTGCGGTGAGCAGTTAGACGAAAACGGTCAGAACCTGATTCGGGTGATGGCTGAAAATAATCGTCTGAACGCGCTCCCGGATGTTCTGGAGCAGTTTATTCATCTGCGTGCCGCCAGTGAAGCTACCTCCGAGGTAGAAGTTACGTCGGCAACCGCATTGAGTGAAGAGCAGCTTTCGAAAATCAGCGCCGCGATGGAAAAACGTCTGTCACGCAAAGTGAAGCTGAATTGCAAAATCGATAAGTCTGTAATGGCAGGCGTTATCATCCGGGCGGGTGATATGGTCATTGATGGCAGCGTACGCGGCCGTCTTGAGCGCCTTGCAGACGTCTTGCAGTCTTAAGGGGACTGGAGCATGCAACTGAATTCCACCGAAATCAGCGAACTGATCAAGCAGCGCATTGCTCAGTTCAATGTGGTGAGCGAAGCTCACAACGAAGGTACTATTGTTTCTGTCAGTGACGGTGTTATCCGCATTCACGGCCTGGCCGATTGTATGCAGGGTGAAATGATCTCCCTGCCGGGTAACCGTTACGCTATCGCATTGAACCTGGAGCGCGACTCCGTGGGTGCGGTAGTCATGGGTCCATACGCTGACCTTGCCGAAGGCATGAAGGTTAAATGTACGGGTCGTATCCTGGAGGTTCCGGTTGGCCGCGGCCTGCTGGGACGTGTGGTAAACACCCTGGGTGCGCCAATCGACGGTAAAGGTCCGGTTGATAATGACGGCTTCTCTGCCGTTGAAGCGATTGCGCCGGGCGTTATCGATCGTCAATCTGTCGATCAGCCGGTGCAGACCGGCTATAAAGCCGTTGACTCCATGATCCCAATCGGTCGTGGTCAGCGTGAACTGATCATCGGTGACCGTCAGACCGGTAAAACCGCGCTGGCTATCGACGCCATTATCAACCAGCGCGACTCCGGCATCAAATGTATCTATGTCGCTATCGGCCAGAAAGCGTCCACCATCTCTAACGTGGTGCGTAAACTGGAAGAGCACGGCGCGCTGGCTAACACCATTGTTGTGGTGGCGACCGCGTCCGAATCCGCTGCGCTGCAATATCTGGCGCCGTATGCCGGTTGCGCAATGGGCGAATACTTCCGCGACCGCGGCGAAGATGCGCTGATCATTTACGATGACCTGTCTAAACAGGCTGTTGCTTACCGTCAGATCTCCCTGCTGCTCCGTCGTCCGCCAGGACGTGAAGCATTCCCGGGCGACGTATTCTACCTCCACTCTCGTCTGCTGGAGCGTGCTGCGCGTGTTAACGCCGACTACGTCGAAGCCTTCACTAAAGGTGAAGTGAAAGGGAAAACCGGTTCACTGACTGCGCTGCCGATTATCGAAACGCAGGCAGGTGACGTTTCCGCGTTCGTTCCGACCAACGTAATTTCCATTACCGATGGTCAGATCTTCCTGGAATCTAACCTGTTTAACGCCGGTATCCGTCCTGCGGTTAACCCGGGTATCTCCGTATCCCGTGTTGGTGGTGCCGCGCAGACCAAGATCATGAAAAAACTGTCCGGTGGTATTCGTACCGCGCTGGCGCAGTATCGTGAACTGGCGGCGTTCTCTCAGTTTGCATCCGACCTTGACGATGCCACCCGTAAACAGCTTGACCACGGTCAGAAAGTGACCGAACTGCTGAAACAGAAACAGTATGCGCCGATGTCCGTCGCGCAGCAGTCTCTGGTTCTGTTCGCAGCAGAACGTGGTTATCTGGCGGATGTCGAACTGGCGAAAATCGGTAGCTTCGAAGCCGCACTGCTGGCTTACGTCGACCGTGATCACGCTCCGCTGATGCAAGAGATCAACCAGTCCGGTGGCTATAACGACGAAATCGAAGGCAAGCTGAAAGGCATCCTCGATTCCTTCAAAGCAACCCAGTCCTGGTAACGTCTGGCGGCTTGCCTTAGGGCAGGCCGTAAGGCATTGAGGAGAAGCTCATGGCCGGCGCAAAAGAGATACGTAGTAAGATCGCAAGCGTCCAGAACACGCAAAAGATCACTAAAGCGATGGAGATGGTCGCCGCTTCCAAAATGCGTAAATCGCAGGATCGCATGGCGGCCAGCCGTCCTTATGCAGAGACCATGCGCAAAGTGATTGGTCACCTTGCGAACGGTAATCTGGAATATAAGCACCCCTACCTGGAAGAGCGCGACGTTAAACGCGTGGGCTACCTGGTAGTGTCGACCGACCGTGGTTTGTGCGGTGGCTTGAACATTAACCTGTTCAAAAAGCTGCTGGCGGATATGAAGGCATGGTCCGATAAAGGCGTTCAGTGCGAACTCGCAATGATCGGCTCTAAGGGCGTGTCATTCTTTAATTCCGTAGGCGGCAACGTTGTCGCTCAGGTGACAGGTATGGGGGATAACCCTTCTCTGTCCGAACTGATCGGTCCGGTTAAAGTGATGTTGCAGGCCTACGACGAAGGCCGTCTGGACAAGCTTTACATTGTCAGCAACAAATTTATTAACACCATGTCTCAGGTGCCGACGATCACTCAACTGCTGCCGCTGCCGGCGTCAGAAGATGATGATCTGAAGCGTAAAGCCTGGGATTACCTGTATGAACCAGACCCGAAAGCGCTGCTGGATACTCTCCTGCGTCGTTATGTGGAGTCTCAGGTTTATCAGGGCGTGGTAGAAAACCTGGCCAGCGAGCAGGCCGCACGAATGGTGGCGATGAAAGCCGCAACCGATAATGGCGGCAGCCTGATTAAAGAGCTGCAGTTGGTATACAACAAAGCTCGTCAGGCCAGCATTACTCAGGAACTCACCGAGATCGTCTCGGGGGCCGCCGCGGTTTAACCAGGTTATTTCGTAGAGGATTTAAGATGGCTACTGGAAAGATTGTCCAGGTAATCGGCGCCGTGGTCGACGTCGAGTTCCCTCAGGATGCCGTACCACGCGTGTACGATGCCCTTGAGGTGCAGAATGGTAATGAGAAGCTGGTGCTGGAAGTTCAGCAGCAGCTTGGCGGCGGTATCGTGCGTACCATCGCGATGGGGTCTTCTGACGGTCTGCGTCGCGGTCTGGATGTAAAAGATCTCGAACACCCGATCGAAGTCCCGGTAGGTAAAGCCACGCTGGGTCGTATCATGAACGTCCTGGGCGAACCGGTCGACATGAAAGGCGAGATCGGCGAAGAAGAGCGTTGGGCGATTCACCGCGCAGCACCTTCCTACGAAGAGTTGTCAAACTCTCAGGAACTGCTGGAAACCGGTATCAAAGTTATCGACCTGATGTGTCCGTTCGCGAAGGGCGGTAAAGTCGGTCTGTTCGGTGGTGCGGGTGTAGGTAAAACCGTAAACATGATGGAGCTTATCCGTAACATCGCGATCGAGCACTCCGGTTACTCTGTGTTTGCGGGCGTAGGGGAACGTACTCGTGAGGGTAACGACTTCTACCACGAAATGACCGACTCCAACGTTATCGATAAAGTATCCCTGGTGTATGGCCAGATGAACGAGCCGCCGGGAAACCGTCTGCGCGTTGCATTGACCGGTCTGACCATGGCGGAGAAATTCCGTGACGAAGGTCGTGACGTACTGCTGTTCGTCGATAATATCTATCGTTACACCCTGGCCGGTACGGAAGTATCCGCACTGCTGGGCCGTATGCCTTCCGCGGTAGGTTATCAGCCGACTCTGGCGGAAGAGATGGGCGTTCTGCAGGAACGTATCACCTCCACCAAAACCGGTTCTATCACCTCCGTACAGGCGGTATACGTACCGGCGGATGACTTGACTGACCCGTCTCCAGCCACCACCTTTGCGCACTTAGATGCAACCGTGGTACTGAGCCGTCAGATCGCATCCCTGGGTATCTACCCGGCCGTTGACCCGCTGGACTCCACCAGCCGTCAGCTGGATCCGCTGGTTGTTGGTCAGGAACACTACGACACCGCGCGTGGCGTTCAGTCCATCCTGCAGCGTTATCAGGAACTGAAAGACATCATCGCCATCCTCGGTATGGACGAACTGTCTGAAGAAGATAAACTGGTGGTAGCACGCGCGCGTAAAATTCAGCGCTTCCTGTCCCAGCCGTTCTTCGTGGCGGAAGTATTTACCGGTTCTCCGGGCAAATACGTCTCCCTGAAAGACACCATCCGTGGCTTTAAAGGCATCATGGAAGGCGAATACGATCACCTGCCGGAGCAGGCGTTCTACATGGTCGGTTCCATCGACGAAGCCGTGGAAAAAGCCAAAAAACTTTAACGCCTTAATCGGAGGGTGATATGGCAATGACTTACCACCTGGATGTCGTCAGCGCGGAGCAACAAATGTTCTCCGGTCTGGTCGAGAAAATCCAGGTTACGGGTAGCGAAGGCGAACTGGGGATTTACCCGGGGCACGCGCCGCTGCTCACCGCCATTAAGCCTGGTATGATTCGCATCGTTAAGCAGCACGGTCATGAAGAGTTTATCTATCTGTCCGGCGGCATTCTGGAAGTGCAGCCTGGCAGCGTGACCGTTCTGGCGGATACCGCGATTCGCGGTCAGGATCTCGACGAAGCGCGAGCCCTGGAAGCGAAGCGTAAAGCCGAAGAGCACATTAAGAGCTCGCACGGTGACGTGGATTACGCTCAGGCGTCTGCGGAACTGGCCAAAGCGATCGCTAAACTGCGCGTTATCGAGTTGACCAAAAAAGCGATGTAACACCGGCTTGAAAGCATAAAACCAGTCTGATTGCGGACTGGTTTTTTTTTATCCTCTCAATTTTTATTCGATAAACTAGCAACGACAAAAACAAGCGGCTGAAGGCGACGCGTTTTCAGCGACAGCTCTGTTTTCATTAAATCCTTCTTTCTGTCATTGGCATCTGCACATTGTGCGAAGAAGGAAGGAATGGATGCGTTTTTATTGCATAAAATGAGGGATTATTACTATGTCATTTCAGCCATCCTTTGCGGGTCCACAACCCGACTCAAGGATTGATCGTACTACCTTTATTCGTCGCGCTTATCTTCATCTCGCCGGCGCCATCGTCGGTTTTATCGTATTGAGCGCGGCGTGGAGTTTTATAGGGGTCGGGGAGTATGCGCTTGATGTGCTGCTGGCTGGTGGAAGATATAGCTGGTTGGTTGTTCTCGGCGCTTTTATGCTGGTGGGAATGCTGGCGACCCGTCTGGCGGATAATGCGGGGAATAATCAAACGCAACTTATCGGGCTGGGGATTTATGTGTTGGCAGAATCCCTGATTTTTGCCCCCCTGTTAACGGTGGCGGCGTATATTAACCCGTCGAGCATTGGCGCGGCGGCAATAACGACTCTGTTGCTGGTTGGCGGTCTGACGTTTACCGCGTTTTCCATAAAAAAAGACTTTTCCTTTCTGCGCTCGTTTCTGACTATGGCTGGGTTCATTGCTTTTGGCGCGATTATTGCCAGCGTCATCTGCGGCTTCTCGCTGGGCGTCTGGTTTTCTGCGCTAATGGTACTGCTGTGCGCCGGGTTTATACTTTACGACACTTCTAACATTATTCACCATTACCCTACCGATCGCCCTGCTGGCGCGGCATTACATCTGTTTGCTTCTATCGCGACCATGTTCTGGTATATTTTGCGGATTTTTATGTCGCGTAATTAAGTAAAAAATACGCGCAACGGAAAACCAGCGGCCTCTGTCGCTGGTTTTTGCTTTTCTGACTCCCCTGCGCTTTATTTCGTTATCTTCTTTATTTATGGAGTAAAAAAACAGCAAAAACATCGGACTACGTTGCCAATACGCGGGTGTTTTTACTTTTCAGGAGACAAGAGGCGCGGTAATGAACGAAAATGATTCATTAGCAGGCGGGGATTTTATCCCGGTGAGCGTTTTATCCTTCTTCCATTTTACGATGAAAAAAATGTAGTATTTTCAACGTGAAACAGTATAAATTCGTTCTCAAATTACAGTCAGGACGCGTATGTTAAATAGTGCTATGAGCGTAGTGATCCTTGCCGCAGGTAAAGGCACGCGCATGTATTCCGATATTCCTAAAGTGCTGCACACGCTGGCGGGTAAACCCATGGTGCAGCATGTCATTGATGCAGCTACTAAATTAGGGGCCGCACAGGTTCATCTGGTCTATGGCCACGGTGGCGAGTTGTTAAAACAGGCCCTGAAAGATGACAAGCTAAACTGGGTGCTTCAGGCGGAACAGTTGGGAACAGGTCACGCAATGCAGCAGGCCGCGCCCTTCTTTAGCGACGATGAAGATATTTTAATGCTTTACGGCGACGTGCCGCTGATTTCGGTTGAAACCTTACAGCGCCTGCGCGATGCCAAACCGCAGGGTGGTATTGGGTTATTAACCGTGAAGCTGGACGATCCGAGCGGCTATGGCCGTATTACGCGTGAAAACGGTAAAGTGACCGGCATCGTTGAACATAAAGACGCCACTGATGAACAGCGTCAGATCCAGGAAATTAACACCGGTATTCTGATCGCCAACGGCGCGGACCTGAAACGCTGGTTGTCTAAGCTGACTAACAATAATGCGCAGGGTGAATATTATATCACTGATATCATTGCGCTGGCTTATCAGGAAGGACGGGAAATCGCCGCGGTGCATCCGGCTCGCATCAGCGAAACGGACGGCGTGAATAACCGTCTACAGCTTTCTCGTCTGGAGCGTATTTACCAGGCCGAACAGGCGGAGAAACTGCTGTTATCCGGTGTTATGTTGCGCGATCCGGCACGTTTTGATCTCCGCGGCACCCTTCATTGTGGAATGGATGTCGAAATTGACGCTAACGTTATCATCGAAGGTTATGTAACGCTCGGTCACCGCGTGAAGATCGGCGCGGGCTGCATTATTAAAAACAGCGTTATTGGCGATGACTGCGAAATTAGCCCATACAGCGTGGTGGAAGATGCGCATCTGGAAGCGGCCTGCACCATCGGTCCGTTTGCTCGCCTGCGTCCCGGCGCGGAGCTGTTAGCGGGCGCTCACGTCGGCAATTTCGTTGAGATGAAAAAAGCGCGTCTCGGTAAAGGTTCTAAGGCCGGTCATCTGACCTACCTGGGAGATGCGGAAATTGGCGACAACGTGAATATCGGCGCGGGGACCATCACCTGTAACTATGATGGCGCGAACAAATTCAAAACGGTTATTGGCGACGATGTGTTTGTCGGCTCCGATACCCAACTGGTGGCGCCGGTTACTGTTGGTAAAGGGGCCACCATCGCCGCAGGGACTACTGTCACCCGTAACGTAGCTGACAATGAACTGGTATTAAGCCGCGTGCCGCAGGTGCATAAGCAAGGCTGGCAGCGTCCGGTGAAGAAAAAGTGATTTTGTAGGCCGGATAAGCGTCAGCGCCATCCGGCAGACCGGAGATGAGAGGATAAAATAATCCTCCGCTCCATGAGCAGTACTTATAAAAATAACCCCACTCTCTACAAGGCTCGGGGCGCCCGCAACGACGGGCATACAGGTCAGCGACAACGCATGGCGTAATGCCATAATCAGGAAATAAAACTATGTGTGGAATTGTTGGCGCTATCGCGCAGCGTGATGTAGCTGAAATCCTTCTCGAAGGTTTACGTCGGCTGGAATACCGTGGTTACGACTCTGCCGGTCTGGCCGTGGTGGATGCAGAAGGTCATATGACCCGCCTGCGTCGCCTCGGTAAAGTCCAGATGCTGGCTCAGGCAGCGGAAGAACATCCTCTGCATGGCGGCACCGGTATTGCTCACACTCGCTGGGCGACGCACGGTGAACCTTCAGAAGCTAACGCGCATCCGCATGTTTCTGAACACATTGTGGTGGTGCATAACGGCATCATCGAAAACCATGAACCGCTGCGTGAAGCGTTAAAAGCGCGTGGCTATACCTTCGTTTCTGAAACCGACACCGAAGTGATTGCACACCTGGTAAACTGGGAACTGAAACAGGGCGGTACTCTGCGTGAGGCTGTTCTGCGTGCGATCCCGCAATTGCGTGGCGCATATGGCACGGTGATCATGGATACCCGCCATCCGGATACGCTGCTGGCTGCCCGTTCAGGTAGCCCGCTGGTGATTGGCCTGGGTATGGGCGAAAACTTTATCGCTTCTGACCAGCTGGCGCTGTTGCCAGTGACTCGTCGCTTTATCTTCCTTGAAGAGGGCGATATCGCTGAAATCACTCGCCGTTCGGTAAATATCTTCGATAACACCGGCGCGGAAGTAAAACGTCAGGATATCGAATCCAATCTGCAATATGACGCGGGCGATAAAGGTATTTACCGCCACTACATGCAGAAAGAGATCTACGAACAGCCGAACGCGATCAAAAACACCCTTACCGGGCGCATCAGCCACGGTCAGGTGGATTTAAGCGAGCTGGGACCGAACGCCGACGAACTGCTGTCGAAGGTTGAGCATATTCAGATCCTCGCCTGCGGTACGTCTTACAACTCCGGTATGGTTTCCCGTTACTGGTTTGAATCGCTGGCAGGTATTCCGTGCGACGTTGAAATCGCCTCTGAATTCCGCTATCGCAAATCTGCCGTGCGTCGTAACAGCCTGATGATTACCCTGTCACAGTCTGGCGAAACCGCAGATACCCTGGCTGGCCTGCGTCTGTCGAAAGAGCTGGGATATTTGGGCTCTCTGGCCATTTGTAACGTGCCGGGATCTTCGCTGGTGCGTGAATCCGATCTGGCGCTGATGACCAATGCCGGAACGGAAATTGGCGTAGCATCTACCAAAGCCTTCACCACCCAGTTAACCGTGCTGTTGATGCTGGTGGCGAAACTGGCGCGTCTGAAAGGTCTGGATGCGTCCATTGAGCATGATATCGTTCATGGCCTACAGGCGCTGCCGAGCCGTATTGAGCAGATGCTGTCGCAGGACAAACGCATCGAGCTGCTTGCAGAAGATTTCTCTGACAAGCATCACGCGCTATTCCTCGGTCGTGGTGATCAATATCCGATAGCGCTCGAAGGCGCGCTGAAGCTGAAAGAGATCTCTTACATTCACGCGGAAGCCTATGCTGCAGGCGAGCTGAAACACGGGCCGTTGGCGCTGATTGACGCCGATATGCCGGTGATTGTGGTGGCGCCGAACAACGAACTGCTGGAGAAACTGAAATCCAACATCGAAGAAGTTCGCGCCCGCGGCGGTCAGTTGTACGTCTTCGCCGATCAGGATGCGGGTTTCGTCAGCAGCGACAACATGCACATCATTGAGATGCCGCATGTGGAAGAAGTGATCGCGCCTATCTTCTACACCGTTCCGCTGCAACTGCTGGCGTATCACGTGGCGCTGATTAAAGGCACCGACGTTGACCAGCCGCGTAACCTGGCGAAATCAGTGACGGTAGAGTAAGTCAAATGTAGTACCAGGCAGAAGGCCGTCGACAGACGGCCTTTTTTTGTGTGCTGTGACAGGCGCTGTTCTTTCTCTATGGTGGCTGAAGAGCGACTAAGAGGTGCTACGCCTGCCTGCGCTACGGGCACCCGGTCACATTCTCTTCTTTAAGGCCCTGGCTCAATCCAGGTGGATCGGAAATCAAACCACCCCAGGTTATTCAGGTGGATCCCCCTGGCCCGGTCGGGGCTTTTGAGCCGCATCCAGTGGTGAAAAAGCGGTTGTAGCCAGCCTGAACGGGTGGTTTCCCTGACCAGTTGTTCTGCGCTGATGGTTTCGGCATGCCACTGGGTTTCCCATTGGGCCAGCAGCGCATCATCCCCACCGCTGATGGCGTGGCGCAGTAAAGGGGAGCCCAGTAGCCATGTACCGACGTTCCACTCTTCGGGAATGGGGAAATTGACCGTCCCCAGCCAGAGATCAACCTCGGCCTTGCCGCTTGCCCAGTCATCATAATTCAGCTCAACGCCCTCAAGTAAAATGCCCTGCTGGCGCATGATCTCTTGCATGATATCCAGGAGCATTGGAAATTCAGGGTGCTGATCGTGATAGGCCAGACGCAGTTTTGCGTAGGGCGACGACGAGATAAAAGGTGAACAGGCCGGGCCCGCCTCAATAGTATGAAACCAGGAGGACAGCAGGCTGCCGCCCGGTACCCAGAAGGGGCGAATTGCCTCACTCAGATGCTGGAGTATGGCGTAAGGGCTGAGTGTTTCCCGTAGCCAGCGGCGATGTTCGGCGGTATGCCAGTGCGGGGAGCGGCTGTCGCATAATAAAAAATATCCTCCACGCTCAAGAAACATCTCGCGCAGGTTGTCAGAAGGTTTGCCTGATACCTGGCTAAGCCGTCCGGAAACGTAATCCTCATCGCTCAGGCTGGAGCTGAGCCAGGCTGCCGTGTCGTTATCCGACAGCGATTCCGCCAGGTTGTCTGTCTCCGTTAAATTCGGCCAGATAAAGACCTCCACTTCATCCAGCAGCCCGCGCAGACCAAAGTAGTGGTCAAAGGCCTTCATTTGCAGATGAAAGCCATTGTTTTCCACCACCTCATAAGGGCCAGTTCCCACAGGATGTGCCGGGAAATCAGCGCGTTGTGTATGGTCAGGCGGTAGGATCATGGCATCAATATGGCTGAGCAGCAGCGGCAGTCGGTTATCCGGGTGCGCCAGCGTAATTTCAAGGCTCAGCGGCCCGGTGGCCTGAATGGTCTGCAAGTGCGAGAACAGCGGCAGCTTAGCGCTGCGAGTTAGTGAAGCGATAACCGCGTCGATCGTCAGCTCCTGACCATCATGCCAGAGGACGGCGGGGCGCAGATAAAAACGCCAGCGCAGTGGATCAATCTGCCGCCAGTGGTGGGCAAGATCGGCTTCGATTTCACCTTTTTCCTCATTTATGCGCGTCAGGCCGCTAAAAATCTGCCTGACCAGATGCTGCTCAGAGCGACGCAACGGTATGCCGGGGCACAGCGACGGCATTGTCCGGTAATAGGGGATGCACAGCCGCTGATAGTCTGCCCGCACGCTATAGCCCAGCTTTGAACGCAGCAGTTGCGCCACCTGGTGCTTATTTTTACCCAGCAGCTGAATGGCCTGATCAACATGACCAGACTCCAGCAACTGCTCCGCCTTTTCGCTTAACAGCTGTTCTGGTTTATAGCGCAGGTGAAGCCGGGCGCGATGCCCACGTCCGGCCTGTGATTGCCAGATGAGCCACTTTGCCTCCTGCATCTGAAGCAACAGATTACGCATATGTCGCCGGGTGCAGAACAACACATCCGCCAGCTCCTGTAGCGTCACGCTAACAGGCTTGTCGCCATAGTGCTGGAGTAGCTTTAAGTATTTTTGTTCAGTGTGCCGGGTTGCCATAAAAGGTGAAATTTCCCTAACGGGAATGAGCAATTTTTAATATCCCCTTTTTAGCCGATGATTTTCTCTATCGCAACTTCTATGAGGATTCATCATGACAAAGCGCATTAATAAAGATACTCAGGTCTGCATGTCCCTGGCGGCACGCCCGAGTAACTTCGGTACACGCTTTCACAACTATCTGTACGAAGCGCTGGATCTCAATTATCTCTACAAAGCCTTTTCGCCGACCGATCTTACGCAGGCCATTAGCGGCGTGCGCGGTCTGGGGATCCGTGGGTGCGCGATCTCTATGCCATTTAAGGAAGCCTGCATTCCGCTGGTGGATGAACTGGATGCTTCCGCTCAGGCCATTCACTCAGTTAATACCATTGTGAATACCAATGGCCATCTGAAGGCGTACAACACCGATTACATTGCAATAGCTCGCTTGCTGGCGAATTACAAGGTCTCTCCCGACCTGGTGTTTGCTTTGCGTGGCAGCGGTGGTATGGCAAAGGCGGTGGCCTGCGCGCTGAAGGATGCGGGGTTTACCCGTGGTTATATTGTCGCGATTGATGAAGCGTCAGGTAAACAACTGGCCGAACTCTATGGCTATGAATGGCGCCCGGATACCGACGGTATTGAAGCCGATTTGTTAATTAACGCCACGCCTATCGGAATGGCTGGCGGTAATGATGCCGACAAACTCTCTTATTCCGAACAGGAAGTGGATAAGGCGAGCGTTATCTTTGATGTGGTGGCGCTACCGCCCGTCACGCCGCTGATCCGCTACGCCCGTGAACGCGGTAAAACCGTGATTACCGGTTCCGAAGTGTTTGCTATTCAGGCCGTGGAGCAATTTGTCCTTTATACCGGGATTCGCCCGGATGACGCGCTATTCCAGAAAGCAGCGGCCTGGTCACGTCTGTAACATTTTTTCCCGCTTTTTCTTTAAATTAAAAGAACAGGGTACCCTACTATGACTAAAAAAATTGTTGCTGTGACGGCCTGTCCGACGGGCGTCGCCCATACCTTTATGGCGGCAGAAGCGTTGGAAATTGAAGCCCGCAAGCGTGGTGACTGGATCAAGGTTGAAACCCGCGGTTCCGTCGGGGCGAAGAACACGCTGACCGCGGAAGAGATAGCGCAGGCGGATGTGGTGATTATCGCGGCGGATATTGAGCTGGATCTGTCAGGCTTTGTTGGCAAAAGACTCTATCGCACCAGTACCGGCGCGGCGCTAAAAAAGAGTGCGCAGGAAATGGATAATGCTTTCAATAGCGCCGAGGTCTATCAGGGGAGTGCCGGGCGCTCTTCTTCAGCTGGTAAAACAGAGCTACCCGGCGTTTATAAGCATTTAATGACCGGCGTATCCCATATGCTTCCTTTGGTGGTGGCGGGAGGGTTATGTATCGCGCTCTCTTTTGTCTTCGGTATCCAGGCCTTCAATGAGCCGGGCACGCTGGCGGCTGCGTTATTTCAAATCGGTGGTAAGGCGGCCTTTGCGCTGATGGTGCCGGTACTGGCTGGGTTTATTGCCTTCTCAATTGCCGATCGTCCGGGTCTGGCCCCGGGGCTTATTGGCGGGATGTTGGCCAGCCTGTGCGGTGCTGGTTTCCTGGGAGGGATTGTGGCCGGTTTTCTGGCCGGTTACAGCGTACGGTTTCTGGCGCAAAATATTAAGCTGCCAGCGTCAATGGAAGCGCTTAAGCCTGTGCTGGTTCTGCCGCTACTGTCTACGCTGATTACCGGCCTAATCATGATTTACGTGGTGGGTGGCCCCGTTTCTGCGGTGATGGAAGGGCTGACGACGTTCCTGGGGAATATGACCTCTACGAATGCTATCTTGCTGGGAATGTTGCTGGGCGCAATGCAAGGTTTTGACCTTGGTGGGCCGGTGAATAAAGCTGCGTATACCTTCGGCGTCGGTTTACTGGCTTCTCATTCTTATATGCCAATGGCGGCCATTATGGCGGCAGGGATGGTACCGGCATTAGGAATGGGCGTCGCAACCTGGGCGGCCAGAGCGAAATTCAATGCCGCTGAGCATGAAGCGGGTAATGCATCTTTTATCCTGGGGCTGTGCTTTATCTCTGAAGGGGCGATTCCCTTCGCCGCGCGTGACCCGATGCGCGTCATCCCTTCCACGATGGTCGGTGGCGCAATCGCCGGGGGACTATCCATGTATTTCGGTTGTACACTGATGGCGCCACACGGCGGCCTCTTTGTCCTGGCGATCCCACATGCGGTAGAACATGTGATGCAGTACCTGCTCTCGATTGCCCTGGGCACGATTGTCTGCGGTCTGATGTACGCGCTGTTGAAACCGTCTGCGGTTGCGCAAACAGTCTAATTCATCTCCCCCTGCAGGCTGGTCTGGTGTCTCCCCGGGCCAGCTTTTTTTATTTCCATTGTCATCAAACCGTCATAATCAAGACATATAACTGTCATCAATTTGTCCTATTTTGCTCATCGTAGCAACTCAAACAACGATTTACCGAAACCGTGCAGGAGACATTATGAAAGTTATGCGTACCACTGTCGCAACTGTTGTCGCCGCGACCTTATCGATGAGCGCGTTCTCTGCCTTTGCAGCAGCAAGCCTGACAGGTGCCGGTGCAACGTTTCCTGCGCCGGTGTATGCCAAATGGGCGGATACCTACCAGAAAGAAACCGGTAACAAAGTCAATTACCAGGGGATAGGCTCTTCCGGCGGCGTGAAACAAATCACCGCGAATACCGTTGATTTTGGCGCTTCCGATGCGCCGCTGTCTGACGAAAAATTGAATCAGGAAGGCCTGTTCCAGTTCCCGACGGTGATCGGCGGCGTGGTGCTGGCGGTGAATATTCCAGGCCTCAAATCCGGCGAACTGGTGCTGGATGGTAAAACGCTGGGTGACATCTACCTCGGTAAAATCAAGAAGTGGGATGATGAAGCCATCACTAAACTGAACCCAGGCGTGAAGCTGCCTTCTCAGAACATCGCTGTGGTGCGTCGCGCTGACGGTTCCGGTACCTCCTTCGTATTCACCAGTTACCTGGCGAAAGTCAACGACGAGTGGAAATCGAAAGTGGGCGCGGGTTCTACCGTGAACTGGCCAACCGGCCTGGGCGGTAAAGGTAACGACGGCATCGCGGCATTTGTACAGCGTCTGCCAGGCGCTATCGGCTACGTTGAGTATGCGTATGCCAAGCAGAACAACCTGGCCTACACCAAACTGGTTTCTGCTGACGGCAAACCGGTAAGCCCGACGGAAGAGAGCTTCTCTAATGCGGCGAAAGGCGCAGACTGGAGCAAAACCTTCGCGCAGGATCTGACCAACCAGAAAGGTGACGATGTGTGGCCAATCACCTCCACCACCTTTATCCTGGTCCACAAAGCGCAGAAGAAACCTGAGCAGGGTGCTGAAGTGTTGAAGTTCTTCGACTGGGCCTACAAAAATGGCGCTAAGCAGGCGAATGATCTGGACTACGCCAGCCTGCCGGATAACGTTGTTGAGCAGGTTCGTACCGCCTGGAAGACCAGCATAAAAGACAGCAACGGTAAGGCGCTGTATTAATTAACGAATTGGCGGATGGCGCTACGCTTATCCGCCCTACGGTTTCGACCGCAGGCCCACGTTGTAGGCCGGATAAGCGTAGCGCCATCCGGCAGGGGCAACGTCGTAAAACGCGTTTAATGGAAAGAGTAATTTATGGCTGCAACCAAGCCTGCTTTTAACCCGCCGGGTAAAAAAGGCGACATGATTTTCAGCGCGCTGGTAAAACTGGCTGCGCTGATTGTGCTATTGATGTTGGGCGGTATTATCGTCTCATTGATCATCTCCTCCTGGCCAAGTATTCAGAAATTTGGTTTCTCATTTCTTTGGACTAAGGAATGGGACGCGCCAAACGATATCTACGGCGCGCTGGTGCCCATTTACGGCACGCTGGTGACCTCCTTTATCGCACTGCTGATCGCTGTTCCGGTCAGTTTCGGCATTGCCCTGTTTTTAACCGAGCTGGCGCCAGGCTGGCTAAAGCGTCCGCTCGGCATCGCCATTGAGCTGCTGGCGGCGATCCCCAGTATCGTGTACGGCATGTGGGGGCTGTTTATCTTCGCGCCGCTGTTTGCGACGTACTTCCAGGAGCCGGTCGGCAATATTCTTTCCAACATTCCGTTTGTCGGCGCGCTGTTCTCCGGCCCGGCGTTTGGTATCGGCATTCTGGCGGCGGGCGTCATCCTCGCCATCATGATCATCCCCTACATTGCGGCGGTTATGCGCGACGTCTTCGAGCAAACGCCGGTAATGATGAAAGAGTCCGCTTACGGTATCGGCTGTACTACCTGGGAAGTTATCTGGCGCATCGTGCTACCGTTCACCAAAAATGGCGTGATCGGCGGCATTATGCTGGGGCTGGGCCGTGCTCTGGGTGAAACGATGGCGGTCACTTTTATCATCGGCAACACCTACCAGCTCGACAGCGCGTCGCTGTATATGCCGGGCAACAGCATCACTTCCGCGCTGGCCAACGAATTCGCTGAGGCGGAATCGGGTCTGCACGTGGCAGCGTTGATGGAACTGGGGCTGATCCTGTTTGTGATCACCTTTATCGTCCTGGCGGCGTCTAAGTTCATGATTATGCGTCTGGCGAAGAACGAGGGAGCACGTTAATGGCTACGCTTGATATGCAGAACACCGCGCAGCTCGCGGAATCCCGTCGCAAGATGCAGGCGCGTCGCCGCATGAAGAACCGTATCGCACTAACGCTCTCAATGGCGACGATGGCATTTGGCCTGTTCTGGCTGATCTGGATTTTGATGTCCACCATCACGCGCGGTATTGATGGTATGTCGCTGGCGCTGTTTACCGAAATGACGCCGCCGCCGAATACGGCGGGCGGCGGGCTGGCGAACGCCCTGGCGGGGAGTGGATTGTTGATTCTCTGGGCTACCGTATTGGGTACGCCGCTGGGGATTATGGCCGGGATCTATCTGGCGGAGTATGGCCGTAAATCCTGGCTGGCGGAAATCATTCGCTTTATTAACGACATTCTGCTTTCCGCGCCGTCAATTGTTGTGGGGCTGTTTGTTTACACCATCGTGGTGGCGCAGATGCAGCACTTCTCCGGCTGGGCAGGGGTGATTGCGCTGGCGCTGTTGCAGGTACCGATCGTTATCCGTACCACTGAAAACATGCTTAAATTGGTGCCGGATAGCCTGCGTGAAGCCGCTTATGCGCTGGGTACGCCGAAGTGGAAGATGATTTCCGCGATTACGCTGAAAGCCTCTATCTCCGGCATTATGACCGGTATCCTGCTGGCTATTGCGCGTATTGCCGGGGAAACGGCGCCATTGTTGTTTACCGCGCTCTCCAACCAATTCTGGAGCACCGACATGATGCAGCCGATCGCCAACCTGCCGGTGACCATTTTTAAATTCGCGATGAGCCCGTTTGCCGAATGGCAACAATTAGCTTGGGCGGGCGTGCTGATTATTACCCTGTGCGTACTGCTGCTGAATATTCTGGCGCGTGTTGTTTTCGCGAAGAAAAAACACGGTTAAAGACATTGTAGGCCTGATAAGCGTAGCGCCATCAGGCATTATTTTACGGCGTGGCGGATGCGGCGCTGGATGAGGAAAAGAGTGAAATGAGTATGGTTGAAACTGCCCCGAGTAAGATTCAGGTTCGTGATTTGAACTTCTACTACGGCAAATTCCATGCCCTGAAGAACATTAATCTGGATATCGCGAAGAATCAGGTAACGGCATTTATCGGGCCATCCGGCTGCGGTAAATCAACGCTACTGCGTACCTTCAATAAAATGTATTCGCTTTATCCGGAGCAGCGCGCGGAAGGTGAAATTCTGCTGGATGGCGACAATATTCTCACCAACACCCAGGATATCGCGCTACTGCGCGCAAAAGTGGGGATGGTATTCCAGAAGCCGACGCCGTTCCCGATGTCCATCTATGACAATATCGCCTTTGGCGTGCGTCTGTTTGAGAAGCTGTCTCGCGCCGATATGGACGAGCGCGTGCAGTGGGCGTTGACCAAAGCCGCATTATGGAACGAAACCAAAGATAAATTGCACCAGAGCGGGTACTCTCTCTCCGGTGGTCAGCAGCAGCGTCTGTGCATTGCGCGCGGTATCGCCATTCGCCCGGAAGTGTTGCTGCTGGATGAGCCATGTTCAGCTCTGGACCCGATCTCTACCGGGCGTATTGAAGAGCTGATCACCGAGCTGAAACAGGATTACACCGTGGTGATCGTGACCCACAACATGCAGCAGGCGGCACGTTGTTCCGATCATACGGCGTTTATGTACCTGGGCGAGTTGATTGAGTTCAGCAACACGGACGATCTGTTCACCAAGCCCGCGAAGAAACAAACAGAAGACTATATCACCGGTCGTTACGGTTAATTCAGGAGTGCGTAATGGACAGTCTGAACCTTAATAAACATATTTCCGGCCAGTTCAACGCCGAACTGGAAAGCATCCGCACTCAGGTAATGACCATGGGCGGCATGGTGGAGCAGCAGCTTTCTGACGCTATCACCGCCATGCACAACCAGGACAGCGAGCTGGCGAAGCGCGTGGTAGAAGGCGATCATCAGGTTAATATGATGGAAGTCGCCATCGATGAAGCCTGTGTGCGTATTATCGCCAAGCGCCAGCCGACGGCGAGCGATCTGCGTCTGGTAATGGCGATTATCAAAACCATCGCCGAACTGGAGCGCATTGGCGACGTGGCGGATAAAATCTGCCGTACCGCGCTGGAGAAATTCTCCCAGCAGCACCAGCCGCTGTTGGTGAGTCTGGAGTCACTGGGCCGCCACACCGTGCAGATGCTGCACGACGTGCTGGATGCGTTCGCGCGCATGGATCTCGACGAAGCGGTGCGTATCTACCGTGAAGACAAGAAAGTTGACCAGGAGTACGAAGGTATCGTGCGTCAGCTGATGACCTACATGATGGAAGACTCGCGCACGATTCCCAGCGTGCTGACCGCGTTATTCTGCGCGCGCTCTATCGAGCGTATCGGTGACCGTTGCCAGAATATCTGCGAATACATCTTCTACTTCGTGAAGGGGCAAGACTTCCGTCACGTCGGCGGCGATGAGCTGGATAAGCTGCTGGCGGGGAAAGATCCGAAAGAGTAAATCTCATTCTTTTGCCCGGTGGCGCTGCGCTTACCGGGCCTACAGGTACAGATGCTGTAGGCCGGATAAGCGTTAGCGCCATCCGGCATTTCAGTTAACGCGTAATCTCCCACCCGCGTGCTTTCCACAATCCCGGCAACTGCGCCAAATCGGTAAAAGTCGTCACGTTAGGGTGATCGATCGGCTTGTTATGCGGATCGGCGCAGAAATAAAACACTTCCATTCCCGCCGCAATTCCTGACTGCGCGCCTGCGCTGGAATCATCCACCAGAATACACTTCTCAACATTGACCTTCATGGCGTTCGCCGCATGGAGCATCAGCGCCGGATCGGGCTTCCAGCGTTGAATATCGTAACCGCTAAACAGCAAATCGGGAAAATAATGCAACATGCCCAGTTTACCCAGCGAATGCTGCATCTTACTGACCGGTCCGTTGGATACCACGCACATAGGCGTCTTAATGCTCTCCAGCAGGGTATTTGCGCCCGCGATCGCTTCCAGTTCGGTATCGAACAGACGCGCAACCTCGGCGCGGTACACCGGCTCCAGCTCCGCCTTTGCCAGCGCAACGCCATGCTCTTTACTGATGGTATCGATAATTTCGTAGAGCTTTACGCCTTTAAAGCGTCTGAATACTTCCGTGAGCTCAAGCGTAATGCCGAACTGCCGGAACATAGTGACATAGGCGCGCGAGCAAATCACTTCACTGTCGACCAGCGTGCCGTCACAGTCAAAAAACACCGCTTCGATTTGGGACATGTCATTTCCATTTTAACAAGTTTAACGTTTACGTAATGCTGAATGAGGGGACGCAATCGTTGCCGTACTAACAAATTGAGTGAAAAAAATTACCACACAACTGCGCCAGGTGTCGCATTTTGGTATAGGATAACGGCGAATTTTCCCTCCTTTCTCCGGAAATTGATAATGAGTCAACAACACACCACCCAGGCTGCTGGTCAGGGTATGCTGGAACGCGTGTTTAAACTGCGCGAACATGGCACGACGGCACGAACCGAAGTGATCGCCGGTTTTACCACTTTCCTGACGATGGTTTATATCGTTTTTGTTAACCCGCAAATTCTGGGCGTAGCTGGCATGGACACCAGCGCCGTCTTTGTGACCACCTGTCTGATTGCGGCCTTTGGCAGTATTCTGATGGGCCTGTTCGCTAACCTGCCGGTGGCGCTGGCGCCCGCGATGGGGCTGAACGCGTTCTTTGCCTTCGTGGTTGTGCAGGCAATGGGACTGCCGTGGCAGGTAGGCATGGGCGCCATTTTCTGGGGCGCTGTTGGTCTTTTATTGCTGACTATCTTCCGCGTGCGTTACTGGATGATCGCCAACATTCCGGTCAGCCTGCGCGTGGGCATCACCAGCGGCATCGGCCTGTTTATCGGCATGATGGGGCTGAAAAACGCCGGCGTGATCGTCGCTAACCCGGAAACGCTGGTCAGCATCGGCAACCTGACCTCGCACAGCGTGCTGCTGGGGGTTCTCGGATTCTTTATTATTGCGATTCTCGCTTCGCGCAACATTCATGCGGCGGTGCTGGTGTCCATCATCGTCACGACGCTGCTTGGCTGGATGATGGGCGATGTACACTACAACGGCATTGTCTCCGCGCCGCCAAGCGTCACCAGCGTGGTAGGGCATGTCGATTTGGCAGGCTCGTTCAATCTTGGCCTGGCGGGGGTTATTTTCTCCTTCATGCTGGTAAACCTGTTTGACTCCTCCGGTACGCTGATTGGCGTGACCGATAAAGCCGGGCTGGCGGATGAGAAAGGCAAATTCCCGCGCATGAAGCAGGCGCTGTTTGTTGATAGTATCTCTTCCGTCACTGGCGCATTTGTCGGAACGTCTTCTGTGACCGCTTATATTGAGTCCTCTTCCGGCGTTTCGGTGGGCGGTCGCACCGGTTTGACGGCGGTGGTGGTCGGTATTTTGTTCCTGCTGGTTATCTTCCTGTCGCCGCTGGCGGGCATGGTGCCGCCTTACGCGGCGGCGGGCGCGCTAATTTACGTCGGCGTGCTGATGACCTCCAGCCTGGCGCGGGTAAACTGGCAGGATTTAACCGAATCGGTCCCGGCGTTTATTACGGCGGTAATGATGCCGTTTAGCTTCTCGATCACCGAAGGTATCGCGCTGGGCTTTATCTCTTACTGCGTGATGAAAATCGGTACCGGTCGCCTGCGCGACCTTAGCCCGTGCGTAGTGATTGTCGCGCTGTTATTTGTGCTGAAGATTGTGTTTATTGACGGACACTGATGAAATGAACCCTCGCCCCATCGGGGTGAGGGTTTTTAACGAACTTACGCTTTAACGCGCTGAATATACTCGCCAAATGCGGTCAGCTGACCGGTCAAATGATCTAACGTTCCCTGATCCACCACTTCTCCAGTCTGCGGGTCGACTTTATTCTGAATCACGCCGCCCATAAACTCCGGTTTGTTCATCACCATCGCATCAAGGAACACCAGAATCTGGCGCAGATGATACTGGCAGCGCGCGCCGCCAATCGCCCCCATTGAACTGGTCTGGATAAGAACGGGCTTACCCGCCAGCGGCTGCTCAGGCAGACGGGATAGCCAGTCGATGACATTCTTCAGGCCGCCGGGAACGGAATAGTTATATTCCGGCGTCACAATGACGACGCCGTCGGCGTTGCGAATCTGCTCCGCCAGCGCCTCTACGCTGGCTGGAAATCCCTCTTCCTGCTGGATATCGGCGTCATACAGCGGAATATCCCCGATTGAAGGCAGCGGCGATACCGTCATTCCTGCCGGCGCGACTTTAGGCAGCGTACGCGCCACCATCCCGTTAAAGGAACCTTTGCGTAAACTTCCCAGCAATGTAACCACATTCAGCGTTTCAGACATACGTGCCCCTTTTTTCATTATGAACGATTAAGCGTATACGATTTGGCGGCGGGGAGTTGGGCGAATCGCATCAGACGCCCGGTTGGCTCATTGGCGCGCGTCTGGATATCGGGCAGGCTTTTCCAGCCCAGTTTGCCATCGAACTCCCACACTTTTAATTTTTCTATCGCTGGCGTAACGGTTACGGACCATACCAGTACATCTTCCGCATCGCATACGGCTTCAAGCTGTGTGACATGCGCGCACTTCAGGCGTCCGGCAACGGGTAAAAGTTGCAGCTCCCGCGGATCGTCATTCATGACATCGCCGGTGAGTTTTAACACGCTCTGGCGCAATGTAATGAGTTGCGCTCGCGCTTCGTTGGGATCGTTTTGATTGGCTACCCATAAGTTTTCATTACGGGAGAAAGGGTGGCGTTCGAGCGAATGCGGATGGTGAAAGCCGCGGGAGGTGCGCTGTAATTCCATATCCAGCCCGCACTCTCCTTCGGTGGTCAACGCCACGCCAACCATATTTCCGGCGTAGGAGATAGAAAAGCCTGGCAGATTTTTGTCACGAAACGCGGGTTTACCTTTCGCCTGAATAATGATTTCCGGCAGCTCGCTAATTCCGTACAGCATAAACATCAGTTCGGCAAGAAGGCCTCTGGAGGCGAGAAAACGCGTTCGTCGGTGAGCAGGCAGGTTTCTGGCTTCAATATGGCAAGACGAAGAGAGACGAATTGAAACCAACTGTCCCTCCGTAAGTATCCCTCTGGCAAAGTGAGTCGCCATTTTTCGCTCCGTGATTAATGGGCCGTGATAATGACGAGAGTAACATTAACGTAAATTATGGACAGGTTTTACGCGCTAAATATTCAATTTCAGAAGGTTCTTTAATCAGACGGTGACATTTCTGGTAAGAGTAAGGTTAATTTATCAACACAGGTGGTCAGATAAGGCGACGGCAGAGCGTGTTGATAGCCTGTCGTAGCCACACAATCTTGGGATTATGACTATTACGTTTGTGCCATAATAGGGTAAACGGCACCATCAGCTTTTCCCGCTGTTGCGCATCAAAAGGCAGGGGGCGCGCCACTAACGGTAGCTGGTGGAGCTGATTGTAGTGCTGGCAATAGCGCGGCGCGGTTGCTATCAGGGTGTGATCCGGCTGGGCGGCCATAAAGAGCGACTGCTCGAACCCCGGCAGGCTCAACGCGATATGGCGTTTGCGTCCCATTTCTTGCAGGACATCATCCAGCGCCCAGGTATCACTTTGCTCCCAGCAAATACTGATATGCGGGTAGCGCAGAAAAGTGTCAAGATCCCACGCTTCGCGCAGCGCCGGATGATCTTCCCGCAGCCAGACCCACGGTAAATCGCTAAACAGTACCTCAAAATCAATCGCGAGCGGCAACAGACTGAGTAATTCTCGCGAGCGGGGATGGCTTTCGCGTCCGGTAAATCCGATATCGACTTCCCCACGCGTAATCGCCTCCAGCGAGTCATAATCCCAGTTGCGAACCTTAATGGTAGCCTGCGGATAGCGCTGATAAATCTGCTGCGACAGTGAATTAAACATAATCATCATCAGCGGCGACTCTGCTGCCAACTCAAATTTTAAACCGCGCGGCGTTTGATGATGCGGTTTATCAAGCAGTTGATTCCCCATCTGCATCCAGTCCGCCAGACTTTGCTCCATACTGACCATCAGCGGCGTCGGCGCCAGGCCCAGCGGCGTATTGACGAACAGCGGATCGTCAAACCATGCCCGGAGTTTCGCCAGCGATTTGCTGACCGCCGAGGGCGTTACGTTCATCCGTTTTGCAGCTTTAGTGACGCTGCGCTCCTGCATGAGTAACTGTAGGCATAACAGCAAATTAAGGTCGAGATTGGTAAGGGATTTCTTCATGCTCGGCTACGGACCTGTTGGGCGTGACGGAGAAGATCAGCAGAATACTCACTATGCTACAACCAATCAGAATCCCGATCAGCATATTCATCGCGCTGATACCGAGTATTGCCGCCAGCCAAATCCACAGTGATGAACCGCAAACCTGCGCGATACCCAGCGTGGAACTGGCCACTCCGGCGCGCAGCGAAAACGGCCCCAGCGCCTGGCTCATCGCGACGCCAAAACCAACCGAGAATCCGGCGCAGATAAGCGTCAGGCCAAAGAGTGTGACGGTATTGGTATGAGCAAGGCTTAACGTCACGCCAGCCGTCAAAAACAGCCCCTGTGAGACGAGCATTAAGGTTCGCGGCTTAAATAACCCAAGCGCAAAAGGGGTAGAAAAAGAGACGACCATACTGACGCCTGCGGTGAGCGCCATGGTAATGGCATAGTCGCCACGACTAAATCCCATCACCTCCATCAGCAGCACTGGAGAGGCATTGACGAAGGTCAGGATCACCGACACGCTAAGGGTGGTGATCGCCAGTCGACTAACGAAAAAACGGTTAACCAGCGACTCGGCGGCGGGCGACGATCGTGATAAATCGCGTGGAGTCAGCCTTGCCGGGCGCGTCTCGCGCAGGATAAACAGTGATAACAGGCCCACAATAATGCCCATCGCGGACATCGTATAGAACAGACTTTGCCAGGGGAAACGAAGCATAATCAAATGCCCCACCACCGGGGCGAGTACCGGCACAATACAGGTAATCCCATTCAATAATGACAGCACTTTCGCCCGGCGATGCTCGTCGAGCGTGTCGCGCAGAATGGCGAACGCCACCACATAGCAGCCGCCTGCGCCTACTCCCTGAAGAAAACGCCCACTCAGAAATAGCGAGCCTTCCGACGCCCGTGAACAAAGCAGTGAGGCCATCATAAAGACGAGCGCGCCGACGATCGCGACCGGCTTGCGGCCTGACTGGTCGGCTATCTTCCCGGCAAACAGCATGGCCGTCGCCATTCCGGCCAGGTAAACGGAGAAGGCGATATGCAACTGCGCCTCACTGGCGTTCAGATCGGCGGCTATACGCGGTAAACCGACCAGATACATATCAATACCGGCAGGATAGAGTAAAACCAGGGCAAAACTACACAGTAGAAAACGTTTCATAGCGGCCTCACGAAAAGTGTGGCGCTAAGAATACGGGGCGATGTTGCGCGAGACGAGTTGCCATTTGGACAACAGTTATTTCCTATGAGGCAATGAGATATCACCCCGGCAGTGACGTAAGCCGGATGGCGTCAGCCGTCACCCGACACCAATACAGAAACTGGAAAATCTAGATAATTCGTTGATATATAATCTATAATTTGCCTTGAAAACATGGCTATGGGCACATTAAAGGACACAAAAACCAAGTAGCTGGTGAAACTGTAAATAGACCCGTTTTAGTTCCATGCATTTTTTGAGATCCCGGCCAGATTGACCCTGGTAAGTGAATTTCTGACATCTGTTTGAGTGTCAGCCAGTTTGTTGCAGTGGATTTGCAGGCAGTAGCCGGGTTGAAGCTGATCTGCGCGCTGGCGTCACTTTCACTCTCTTACGCTCTTAAAAGTGACGCCGCGTTTTGCACATTCAGCAGGAAGTACGGACGGAAAGCCTTCGGCAATGCCGTCCGACTTCTCTACAGCGTTCTGTCTGCCGCTACGCTTGCAACAGGGTAGCGATAAAGGGTGTGGTCACCTGTATCGAGACAGGAGGTCAGTTTCAGGCCACGCTTCGTTCCCTGGTTGACCGGGGGCGTAGGGAAGCTGTGGGGAATTGTTTATGGGATTTGAAAAATTTATTTTTCTGGAAAATCTATGATTAAGTTAGGCCAAGCGTATAATGTAATACGCTTAGGAAAACTTATTCCAAGTTGTTCTGGGCATAATCAACAAAACACTGGTGTCTATAAAAGTGCAGCAGAAATTATTTGTGTTTTTGTTTTTGTAATTTATAAATATTATCAGATCCATATTTAATGACCATGCTTTTATAAAACGAAGGCTCAATATTTTTAGCAAATGCAAGTAGCCCGACTAATTTATTGCATTCGTCAGTAGATAATTTCCCATTTATAAAATGATGGATCATGGCAGAGATTTTTCTTTTCCTTTCTCTACCTATGGATAATTTGTTATCGTTTGTTAGAGTTATACCAGTAACGTGACGGTTATGTCCTTTTGAAGAAAACACTGTTTTTTCATGATTGATTCTAATCCTACCTAAAGAATATTTAGGCAGTACGTTTTCAAGCATGTCAGGTATATCAAACAAAACATCTTTATTATTTGTTGAAAAGGTTAAATCATCAGCATAACGAGTATAGTTAACGCCTATTTTAGAGCATATCTCTTGAACCTCAATATCCCAAAAGTACATCACAAAATTTGATATTAAAGGTGAGCTTGGTGCTCCAATACTTAATCTTAAATTACTATTTCTCTTGGATTTGAAGAATAATATATTCTCAAGTAGTACTTTATCATCTGCAGTTAAATCAATATTTGCAAGTCGTAACTTTGAGAAAAATAGACGTGGTGTTATGCTAGGGAAAAAATTCTCAAAATCCATCTTCAACAAGTATTTTGTATGAAGATGAACTTGAGCGTTGGTCTTAATGCTACTGCCCTTTTTATATGCAAATGCGCATTCATGAACGGGTAATTTATCGGTTAAATACTCAGTAATTTCACGTTGTATAAATTTTAGTTCTTTCGAAGGATGAGCAATAGTTCTCTTCTTATCTGAGTTTCTTTTTGCAATTTTATATATTTTATAGCGATAAGGTGCCGTCAATGAAAAGGAAATGATTTCACTTTTCTTGGTTAATAGTAAATCTGAAATATGCTGTAATATGTCCATTAATTAATCTCCTCAGCCATTTCTTTTTTTGCTATTATTTGACGCAGCGCTGTAATTCTTCGTTTTGATAATGGATCGGTTAATGTTACAAAAGATTGTCTAACCTTCATTTTTAATTGTTGATTATCTATGAGTTTATTATCTTTAGTTTTACCAAATTTTACCCATTTGCGCTCTTTTAATGGAAAGTAATATTTGTTTGAGCTATATGATAAAACGTCTATAAAACCAACTTTCTGAAGTAAATAAATTGATCTGTTAATAATTTTTGTTGAAATATTAATCCCTAATGAGTTTAGGGCTGATTCTATTTCACTAAGTTGTATTGGGGCGCAAAGAGATATAATTTCAGTAATTAGAAGTGCTATATGTCCAGAATTATCCTTACTGAATTGTTCTGTTTTTGGGATTGATGAAAGTTTTTCTTTTATATTTACACATAAATCATCAAGAAAATCATTATCGTATTTTAAGACTTCAGGATCCGGCCAAGGATAGATTACAACAGAGGATGAGACTTTCTTCTTAATATACTCTAGTGGGCCTAAATAAATGAATGAGTCCTCACCGTATACTTCTTCCGCTGAAGCAACAATCAGTATTTTTTTAAATAGTTCTGATTTGTTGCAAAATATACCTAACTCAACTAATGATCCTGGGCTTTCTAAAAAAATGATAATAAGAGATGAAATACTGGCTATATCATCTTCAAACACCAGAAGGTCCGGATAGGCATTCTCTTTAAAATAATCCTTGAATGTCTCAGCTAGAATGAAATGTTCGTGAAGTTCAGAGGCATGTTTTGCTGTGTAAGTGAGTAGTCTATCCCTAAAACTGGGGGGAATTGGTGCACGTACATCGACTTTGCCACCACACACGAAAAGGAGACGATGAGATATATCAACATTGAAGTTACTTATGTCTAACAATTCAAATTGTTTTTTAATAGTTTCTTCAAACATTGATTTAAACGTTATGTATTTTTGATTTGTCTTCCGTTGATGAAAAAAACGAGCAATGTTTTTTGCTCGTTTTTTACTCTTTACTAGAGGAGGCGCTAGAAAGTTTTCTACCGATCCTAGAGACTTCTAGGATCGGTAGAAAACTTTCTAGCGCAACCCTAAAAGTACTCAATAAGTTAGTGTCTGGCGAAACGCTCGACAAGGCTATAAATCAAAGCCTAACGCTAAAGAGTGATGTTATTATGGTTGAGAAGTGCATCTTTTTCAACCGGTTAGATAGTATATTCTAATCAGAAACTATTATTGTTATATTTTCCATATTATTCATACGGTTACATTGTAAGACTTCCCGAATTGTCCAATGATAACCTTCCTTCCAGTCTCAATCTGCGCATCAACAAAATCAGCCCAAGACTGAAGCATCTCCCGGCGCTGATTCAGGTACTCCGCACGGTTGTAGACACCGTGAACGCCGCCGATCTTATGCGCCAGGTATTTCTCTATCCAATCCGAGTTGTAGCCCTGCTCATGTAGCAATGTGCTGGCAGTACGCCGGAAGTCATGAATAACAAAATCCCTGACGTTCAGATCCAGCGTACGCACCGCACAGTTCAGCGTTGTTTTGGAGATCGGACGTCGGTAGCCGTGTCGGCTGGGGAAGACGTAAGGGGAATCTCCGGCCAGAAATTTTAGCTCTTCGAACATCGCCAGCGCCTGCTTTGACAGCGGAACAATATGTGGATTATCCATCTTCATTCTTTCGCCGGGGATACGCCATTCCAGCGCGTTGAAGTTAACTTCACTCCATGTTGCTTCAATCAATTCCGATTTACGCACCATGCAGATGATCAGCAGGTGCAGGGCCAGCTTGTGGCGTCGGTTCATGTTAGAGGTGTAGATCCCCCGTAACAGGATGCCGATCTCTTCTGCGGTCAGTGCCACATCACGACTTGTTGCTTGTGATATAACGAGCCTCGATAGCCGCTGCCGGGTTGTTGAAGATGATTCCCCTGGAAATTGCATAGGCCAGTATGCGTTTAAGCACGTTTCACGTCAGTAATGCGACGTGATCCGAACCTCGTTGCTTGATGCGGTCGAGCACGACCTGAATGTGGGCAGTTGTGAGTTCTTCGAGTTCCAGCTTCCCGATGATGGGAATGATGTCCTTCTCGATAACGCGAGTGATGTTGCGTGGATCGCGGTTACTTTTTTCAACGATATCGGTCAGCCAGCGTTTGGCGAATGTTTTGACTGTCGTTGGGTCTTTCTGTTTAAGCTTTTCTTCCTGCTTTTTCTGCGCGGGATTGATGCCATGGGCAACCAGTGAGCGGCACTTTTCACGCCAGAGCCGCGCTTCTGCAAGTGAGAAAGCTGGGTATTCGCCCAGCGTGATCTGTTGCGATTTGTTGTCAAAGCGGTAGCGGAAACGCCAGATTTTTCGTCCGGTGGGAAGAACTTCAATCACCAACCCGTCATGATCGGCAAGTTGCCAGGGGCGGTTTCTGGGAGCAAGTGTGCGTAATTTGGTATCTGAAAGTGCCATATCTCACCTCTATAGTGTGTCCATGAGAAGGGATATTTGAGCGTTTTTTATACCGTTTTTTGTGTTCATTTGATGTAATTTTTAGATCAAAAAGTAAACAATGGTACACGAGGGATTTAAAGATGGGGACAATTCAGGACACAAAAATCGCGGATGAACCCGCACGACTATGGACGAGTATGGAAAGTAAAAACCCGCGTTAACAGGCAGTTAATGCGGGTTAGTGAACGTTCACTGACGAGGGTGGACTAAAACTTACTTACCAATACAGAAGCTGGAGAAAATCCGTCCCAGCAGGTCGTCGGAGGTAAATTCGCCGGTAATCTCGCTTAAACTTTGCTGCGCCAGGCGCAACTCTTCCGCCAGCAGTTCCCCTGCCCATGCGCCTAATAGCTGCGCTTTGCCCTGCTCAAGGTGTTCAGCGGCTTCCGCCAGCGCCTGTAGGTGACGGCGACGGGCCAGGAAGCCGCCTTCCATATTGGTATCAAACCCCATGCTTTGCTTGAGGTGGTTACGCAACACGTCGACGCCTTCGCCGGTACGCGCCGAGAGGCGAACCAGTGAGTGACCATTTACTTCACTAATACCCAGCGTTTCGCCGGTGATATCCGCCTTGTTACGTACCACGGTAATCGGTAGATTTTTGGGCAGACGGGCGATAAAGTCCGGCCAGATGTCGGCAGGGTCAACGGCGTCCGTCGTGGTGCCATCCACCATAAACAGCACGCGATCGGCCTGTTCAATCTCCTGCCAGGCGCGTTCGATGCCGATACGCTCAACTTCGTCGCTGGCGTCGCGTAGTCCGGCGGTATCGATGATATGCAGCGGCATCCCGTCGATGTGAATATGCTCGCGCAACACGTCGCGCGTGGTACCGGCGATATCGGTAACAATGGCCGCTTCACGGCCTGCCAGCGCATTCAGCAGGCTGGATTTCCCGGCATTCGGGCGTCCGGCAATCACTACCTTCATCCCTTCGCGCAGCAGGCTGCCCTGGCGCGCTTCGGTGCGCACGGCGTCAAGATCGGCGATGACGCCATTGAGCTGCGCTTCGATTTTGCCGTCCGAGAGAAAGTCGATCTCCTCATCCGGAAAATCGATAGCCGCTTCGACGTAGATTCGCAGGTGAGTAAGTGCTTCCACAAGGTGGTTAACGCGGGCGGAAAATGCCCCCTGTAACGAGTTTAGCGCCGAACGCGCCGCCTGTTCGGAACTGGCATCGATCAGGTCGGCAATGGCTTCCGCCTGGGCTAAATCGAGCTTATCATTGAGAAACGCGCGTTCGGAGAATTCACCGGGTCTGGCAATGCGCAGCCCGGGAATGGTCAGAATACGTTTGAGCAGCAGATCGAGAATCACCGGACCGCCGTGACCCTGCAGTTCTAAAACGTCTTCACCGGTAAAGGAGTTTGGACCGGGGAACCACAGGGCTATTCCTTGATCCAGCGCGCTGCCATCCGCGTCTTTAAACGGCAGATAGTCGGCATAACGCGGTTTTGGCAGTTTGCCCAGCACCTCTTGCGCAACGTCGCGCGCCTTCAGACCAGAGATACGCAGGATACCCACGCCACCGCGTCCCGGTGGGGTTGCCTGGGCGACGATAGTGTCGTTATGGCTCATGGTTAGTCTCAACTTTGTTGCAATAAAAAAGGCGGTCATATGACCGCCTTTTGATTGTAGGCCTGATAAGCGTTAGCGCCATCAGGCTGACCGGCGCGCCTTGCCGGATGGCGGATTCGCCTTATCCGGCCTACACCGAATCAGGATTTTTTCTTCTCGCGGCTATGCAGGCCACGCTTCTCCAGACCACGGTAAATCAGCTGCTGCTGAATGATGGTGACCAGGTTGCTGACGATATAGTACAACACCAGACCTGACGGGAACCACAGGAAGAACACCGTAAAGATGACCGGCATAAAGGTCATGATCTTCTGCTGCATCGGGTCGGTCACGGTGGTCGGCGACATCTTCTGAATGAAGAACATCGTTACGCCCATCAGGATCGGCAGAATGTAGTACGGGTCCTGTGCGGACAGGTCATGAATCCACAGCGCGAACGGCGCATGACGCAGTTCAATGGAACCCATCAGCATGTAGTACAACGCCAGGAAGATAGGCATCTGGATGATCAGCGGGAAGCAGCCGCCCAGCGGGTTAACCTTCTCCGCTTTGTACAGGGCCATCATCTCCTGGCTTTGGCGCTGTTTATCATCGCCAAGACGTTCGCGCATCGCCTGAATTTTCGGCTGCAGCATACGCATCTTCGCCATTGACGTGTACTGCGCTTTGGTCAGCGGGTACATGATACCGCGAACGATAAAGGTAATGATGATAATGGAGAAGCCCCAGTTGCCCACAAAGCTGTGGATCCACTTCAGCAACTTGAACAGCGGCTGAGAGATGAACCACAACCAGCCGTAGTCCACGGTCAAATCCAGGTGCGGTGCAACAGCCGCCATTTTATCCTGAATTTCCGGGCCGACCCACAGGGTGCTGGTCATCGCGCCAGTCTGACCTGGCTGTACCAGTACCGGCTGCGCTTTATAGCCGATAGCGACAATGCCGTTACCCAGATTGGCGGTGTAGAAATTGTTGGTGCCGTCGTTACGCGGAATCCATGCGGTAGCGAAATACTGCTGCAACATTGCCACCCAACCGCCTTTGGAGCTGACGTTGAGGTTTTCGTTATCGGCAATAGTGTCGAATTTGTATTTCTCATACTTCTCATCCGGCGTGGAGTACGCTGCGCCGCGGAACGTATGCAGCGCAAAGTTGCTACTGCCGGTGTCGCGATGAGGAGGCAGGTTGACGGATTGTTTTAACTGACCAAAGGTGGATACTTCCAGCGGTTTTTCGCCGGTGTTCTGCACGCTATAGTTCACGTTAACCGCATAATCGCCACGCTTAAAGACAAACGTTTTGGTAAACGTGTTGCCTGCGGCGTCAGTATAAGTCATCGGAACCTGCAGTTCGTTCTGACCGTCGGCCAGTACAAACGCCTCTTTCTCGACGTTGTACAGCGGACGCGGGCCGTTCGCCGGGTTATCCGGGCCGTCGCGGCCTGTCAGGCCGCTTTGCGCCTGATAGATAAACTGCGGGGTGGTTTCCAGCAGCTGGAACGGTTCGTTGGAACCCAGTTCTTTCGGGTAAGCCGGGAGCAAGGCCTGCTCGACATCACCACCACGGGTGTTGATAGTCAAATCAAGCACATCGGTTTTCACCGTAATCATTTTCCCCTGGCCACTGGCTGGTACGCCCTGGTCGGCGGCGCTACCCGCTGCGGTGGTCGTTGTCTGCGTGGTCTGTTGAGTCTGAGGTTGCGGATTTTTATCCTGCTCCCAGGCTTGCCAGATCATGAAAGACACGAACAGCAAAGCGATGACTAAAAGATTGCGTTGCGAATCCATCGTTAGTGTTCTCTGGTATCAAATGGTCCGGGCGGGACGGGATCGTCACCACCAGGGTGTAAAGGGTGGCATTTTAATACGCGTTTCACCGTCAACCAACTGCCTTTTATCACTCCAAACCTGCGCAATGCCTCAATTCCGTAGCTTGAGCACGTTGGCGTGAAACGACAATGCGGCCCAAGCAGCGGACTGATCAGGCGTTGATAGACCCGAATAAGGGCTATCAGGACCCGCGAGCCAGGCGACAGTGGCGGCGCCATAATTTTTCCAACGCTTCCGAGAGAGCACGGTTATCGAGGTCGGCAACCCCTTTTTTCGCCACCACCACGAAATCCATTGCAGGAAGTTCATGCTGGCGCAGACGGAAGCTTTCACGCGTCAGACGTTTAATCCGGTTGCGTTCATGCGCACGTCGAACATTTTTCTTGGCGACGGTAAGACCGATACGGGGATGCCCCAGCGAATTCAGGCGGCCGAGGATGGTGATTTGCGGCGTGCCAGCCCGTTGAGGTTGCTGGAAGACGAATGTGAAATGAGCGGGAGTTAACAAACGTAACTCCCTGGGAAATGCGAGCTTAACCACTCAGGGGTTAGCTTTATTACTTGGAAACGGTCAGACGAGCGCGGCCTTTAGCACGACGACGTGCCAGAACCTGACGACCATTTTTAGTAGCCATACGAGCACGGAAGCCGTGAGAACGGTTGCGCTTCAGTACAGACGGTTGAAAAGTGCGTTTCATGGCGATTTCTACCTAAACTTGAATAAATTCACTGACTTTTGCGTATACCCGAACAAACTTTGAACGACTTACGCCACAGTGTGGGTGATTAAAGAGGCCGGATTGTAATAATTGTACACTCCGGAGTCAATTCTCTTTCCTTATTTTCCCGCGATTTTCCACGCCTTTTTGTGCGGAAAATAAGCAGCGTTGACGCCATATGACGGGCATTGCGCGACGGGTGGAGAATTATACGGACTGCCAGGTAAAGCGCAAGGATCGCCCTGGATCTTTATGCGATCTTTTAGGCGTCTGCTCACCTTTACCTATTAATTTTTTCAATATGCGCGCGAAAGCGTACAGGAGTTCCCCAGGATCGATTACACTTATCCTTTCCTAGAAAGTCCTGTGGATAAATCGGGAAGAATCTGTGAGAAACAGAAGATCTCTTGCTCAGTTTAGGCTATGATCCGCGGTCCTGATCGTTTCAAACGATCCTGGTCAGGCATGAACACGAAATCTTTCAGACTGCGTGAAGTCGCGATCGTTTGAAAGATCCGTGAAAACCGCAGACAGCGGTTCGTGCGTCACCCTTCATGCAGGGTCTTATCGACGTGCGCCAACAATCATTAATGTATCAGCCTTTGTCATTTATCGACTTTTGTTCGAGTGGAGTCCGCCGTGTCACTTTCGCTTTGGCAGCAGTGTCTTGCCCGATTGCAGGATGAGTTACCAGCCACAGAATTCAGTATGTGGATACGCCCGTTGCAGGCGGAACTGAGCGATAACACGCTGGCTTTGTATGCGCCAAACCGTTTTGTGCTCGATTGGGTAAGAGATAAGTACCTCAACAATATCAATGGATTACTCAACACATTCTGCGGCGCGGATGCCCCACAACTGCGTTTTGAAGTGGGAACAAAGCCCGTTACGCAAACGCTAAAAACGCCTGTGCATAACGTTGTCGCGCCTGCGCAGACAACAACGGCGCAGCCGCAGCGCGTAGCGCCTGCGGCCCGTTCGGGCTGGGATAACGTACCAGCGCCGGCGGAGCCGACCTACCGCTCCAACGTCAATGTTAAGCATACATTTGATAACTTCGTCGAAGGTAAATCCAACCAACTGGCGCGCGCGGCGGCACGTCAGGTGGCGGATAATCCAGGCGGCGCTTATAACCCGTTATTCCTCTATGGCGGCACCGGTCTGGGTAAAACTCACCTGCTGCACGCGGTGGGTAACGGCATTATGGCGCGTAAACCCAACGCGAAAGTCGTGTATATGCACTCCGAGCGCTTTGTGCAGGACATGGTAAAAGCCCTGCAAAATAACGCCATCGAAGAGTTTAAACGCTACTACCGCTCCGTTGACGCATTGCTGATCGACGATATTCAATTCTTCGCCAATAAAGAACGATCCCAGGAAGAGTTTTTCCACACCTTTAACGCTCTGCTGGAAGGCAATCAGCAGATCATTTTGACGTCGGATCGCTATCCGAAAGAGATCAACGGCGTTGAGGATCGTCTCAAGTCCCGCTTTGGTTGGGGGCTGACAGTGGCGATCGAACCGCCAGAACTGGAAACCCGCGTGGCGATCCTGATGAAAAAAGCGGACGAAAATGATATTCGTCTGCCAGGCGAGGTCGCGTTCTTTATCGCCAAGCGTCTACGCTCTAACGTACGTGAACTGGAAGGCGCGCTGAACCGGGTGATCGCCAATGCCAACTTTACCGGCCGGGCGATTACTATCGACTTTGTGCGCGAAGCGCTGCGCGATTTACTGGCGTTGCAGGAAAAACTGGTCACCATCGACAATATTCAGAAGACGGTGGCCGAGTATTACAAAATCAAAATTGCGGATCTGCTTTCTAAGCGTCGATCTCGCTCGGTAGCACGTCCGCGCCAGATGGCTATGGCGCTGGCAAAAGAGCTCACCAACCACAGTCTGCCGGAAATCGGCGATGCGTTTGGCGGGCGCGACCACACTACCGTACTTCATGCCTGTCGTAAAATTGAGCAACTGCGTGAAGAAAGCCACGATATCAAAGAAGATTTTTCGAATTTAATCAGAACATTGTCGTCGTGATCCTATGAAATTTACCGTTGAACGTGAACATTTATTAAAACCGCTTCAGCAGGTCAGCGGCCCGCTGGGCGGTCGTCCTACGCTGCCGATTCTCGGTAACCTGCTCCTCCAGGTAGCGGACGGTACGCTTTCTCTGACCGGCACCGATCTTGAAATGGAGATGGTCGCGCGCGTTACGCTTTCTCAGCCGCATGAGCCGGGTGCTACTACTGTGCCGGCGCGGAAATTCTTTGATATCTGCCGCGGCCTGCCGGAGGGCGCGGAGATTGCCGTTCAGTTGGAAGGCGATCGGATGCTGGTGCGTTCTGGCCGTAGCCGCTTCTCGCTGTCTACACTGCCTGCCGCCGATTTCCCGAATCTTGACGACTGGCAAAGCGAAGTTGAATTTACGCTGCCGCAGGCCACGATGAAGCGCCTGATTGAAGCGACCCAGTTTTCGATGGCCCATCAGGATGTGCGCTACTACTTAAACGGTATGCTGTTTGAAACGGAAGGTAGCGAACTGCGCACTGTCGCGACCGACGGCCACCGCCTGGCGGTGTGCTCAATGCCGCTGGAAGCGTCTTTACCCAGCCACTCGGTGATTGTGCCGCGTAAAGGCGTGATTGAACTGATGCGTATGCTCGACGGCGGCGAAAACCCGCTGCGCGTGCAGATCGGCAGTAATAATATCCGCGCGCACGTCGGCGACTTTATCTTTACCTCGAAGCTGGTGGATGGGCGCTTCCCGGATTACCGTCGCGTTCTGCCGAAGAATCCGGATAAACATCTGGAAGCGGGCTGCGATATCCTCAAGCAGGCGTTTGCCCGCGCGGCAATCCTCTCGAATGAGAAATTCCGCGGCGTTCGTCTGTACGTCAGTGAGAATCAGCTCAAAATCACCGCCAATAACCCGGAGCAGGAAGAAGCGGAAGAGATTCTGGACGTGAGCTACGGCGGGACGGAGATGGAAATCGGCTTTAACGTCAGTTACGTGCTGGACGTGCTCAATGCGCTGAAGTGCGAAACCGTGCGCATTATGCTGACGGATTCCGTATCCAGCGTACAGATTGAGGATGCGGCGTCACAGTCGGCTGCCTATGTTGTTATGCCAATGCGCTTGTAAAGAATATCGGGCTATCTTACTTGTTATTCTGGCTTCGGGCAGTGCTCGCACAAAATACGAAGTATTTTGGACGTCTTATGGACGGCCCGAAGGGCGAGCGCAGCGAGCAATCCTCACGTACTCCAGTACGCTCCGGTTGCTGTGCGCTGGCCGTAACCAGACTAACTGCGCCGATAACGCCCTGGTTATGAGTTGATATGTCGCTATCCAGACTGCTAATCAAAGACTTCCGCAACATAGAAAATGCGGATCTCGCTTTATCCCCCGGCTTTAACTTCCTGGTTGGCGCGAACGGCAGCGGCAAAACCAGCGTGCTGGAAGCTATCTATACGCTTGGCCATGGTCGGGCGTTTCGCAGTTTGCAGCCTGGCCGCGTGATTCGTCATGAGCAGGAAGCGTTTGTTCTTCACGGGCGATTACAGGGCGAAGAGCGTGAGACGTCGATTGGTTTAACCAAAGATAAGCAGGGCGACAGCAAAGTCCGTATCGACGGTACCGACGGTCACAAGATCGCGGAGCTGGCGCATTTAATGCCGATGCAGTTGATTACGCCGGAGGGGTTTACTTTACTCAACGGCGGCCCCAAATACAGAAGAGCGTTCCTTGACTGGGGATGCTTTCACAACGAAGCCGGATTCTTCACCGCCTGGAGCAACCTGAAACGATTACTGAAACAGCGTAATGCTGCGCTGCGCCAGGTGAGTCGTTATGAGCAATTGCGCCCGTGGGATAAAGAGCTGATTCCGCTGGCGGAACAAATTAGTACCTGGCGGGCGGAGTACAGTAGCGCTATCGCACAGGACATGGCGGATACCTGTCAGCAGTTTTTACCTGAATTTTCCCTGACGTTCTCTTTCCAGCGCGGCTGGGAGAAAGAGACAGACTATGCGGACGTGCTGGAGCGAAGCTTTGAGCGTGACCGTATGTTGACCTACACCGCGCACGGGCCGCATAAAGCGGACTTTCGCATTCGCGCCGACGGCGCGCCGGTGGAAGATACCCTGTCGCGCGGGCAGCTAAAGTTATTGATGTGCGCCTTACGTCTGGCGCAGGGCGAGTTCCTCACCCGCGAAAGCGGGCGGCGCTGCCTGTACCTGATAGATGATTTTGCCTCTGAACTTGACGATGCGCGTCGCGGACTGCTGGCCAGCCGCTTAAAAGCCACGCAATCGCAGGTCTTTGTCAGCGCAATTAGCGCTGAACACGTTATAGACATGTCGGATGAAAATTCGAAGATGTTTACCGTGGAAAAGGGTAAAATAACGGATTAACCCAAGATTAAATGAGCGAGAAACGTTGATGTCGAATTCTTATGACTCCTCCAGTATCAAAGTCCTGAAAGGGCTGGATGCGGTGCGTAAGCGCCCGGGTATGTATATCGGCGACACGGATGACGGCACCGGTCTGCACCACATGGTATTCGAGGTGGTAGATAACGCTATCGACGAAGCGCTCGCAGGTCACTGTAAAGATATCGTCGTGACTATTCACGCCGATAACTCCGTGTCCGTAACGGATGATGGCCGTGGCATTCCGACCGGGATTCACCCGGAAGAAGGCGTCTCGGCGGCGGAAGTGATCATGACCGTTCTGCACGCGGGCGGTAAATTTGACGATAACTCCTATAAAGTCTCTGGTGGTCTGCACGGCGTGGGCGTCTCGGTAGTCAACGCTCTGTCGCAAAAACTGGAACTGGTTATCCAGCGAGATGGCAAAATTCACCGTCAGATCTACGAGCACGGCGTGCCGCAGGCACCCCTGGCCGTCACTGGCGATACCGATAAAACCGGCACGATGGTACGTTTCTGGCCGAGCCACGAAACCTTCACCAACGTCACTGAATTTGAATATGAGATCCTGGCGAAACGCCTGCGTGAACTGTCATTCCTGAATTCTGGCGTTTCCATCCGCCTGCGCGACAAGCGCGATGGTAAAGAAGATCATTTCCACTACGAAGGCGGCATCAAGGCGTTTGTTGAATATCTCAACAAGAATAAAACGCCGATCCACCCGAATATCTTCTACTTCTCCACCGAAAAAGACGGTATCGGTGTGGAAGTAGCGCTACAGTGGAACGACGGTTTCCAGGAAAACATCTACTGCTTTACCAACAACATTCCGCAGCGCGACGGCGGTACCCACCTGGCAGGCTTCCGTGCGGCGATGACCCGTACGCTGAACGCCTACATGGACAAAGAAGGCTACAGCAAAAAAGCTAAAGTCAGCGCCACTGGCGATGATGCCCGTGAAGGTCTGATTGCGGTGGTTTCCGTAAAAGTACCGGACCCGAAATTCTCCTCACAGACCAAAGATAAGCTGGTCTCTTCCGAGGTGAAATCGGCGGTAGAACAGCAGATGAACGAACTGCTGAGCGAATACCTGCTGGAAAACCCATCTGACGCGAAAATCGTCGTCGGCAAAATTATCGACGCCGCGCGTGCGCGTGAAGCGGCGCGTCGCGCCCGTGAAATGACCCGTCGTAAAGGCGCGCTGGATTTAGCCGGTCTGCCGGGCAAACTGGCGGACTGCCAGGAACGCGACCCGGCGCTGTCCGAACTGTACCTGGTGGAAGGGGACTCCGCGGGCGGCTCTGCGAAGCAGGGCCGTAACCGCAAGAACCAGGCGATTCTGCCGCTGAAAGGTAAAATCCTCAACGTCGAGAAAGCGCGCTTCGACAAGATGCTCTCCTCTCAGGAAGTGGCGACTCTGATCACCGCGCTGGGCTGCGGTATCGGTCGCGACGAGTACAACCCGGACAAGCTGCGCTATCACAGCATCATCATCATGACCGATGCGGACGTCGACGGCTCGCACATCCGTACGCTGCTGTTGACCTTCTTCTATCGTCAGATGCCGGAAATCGTTGAACGCGGCCACGTCTACATTGCCCAGCCGCCGCTGTACAAAGTCAAGAAAGGCAAGCAGGAACAGTACATCAAAGACGATGAAGCGATGGATCAGTACCAGATTTCCATCGCGCTTGACGGTGCGACTCTGCACGCGAACGCTCATGCGCCGGCGCTATCCGGCGAAGCGTTAGAAAAACTGGTCTCTGAATATAACGCCACGCAGAAAATGATTGGTCGTATGGAGCGTCGCTTCCCGAAAGCGCTGCTCAAAGAGCTGGTGTATCAGCCAACTCTGACCGAAGCCGATCTTTCTGATGAGCAGACTGTAACGCGCTGGGTGAATGCGCTGATTACCGAGCTGAACGAGAAAGAGCAGCACGGCAGTCAGTGGAAGTTCGATGTTCATACTAATACGGAACAGAATCTGTTCGAGCCTATCGTTCGCGTGCGTACGCATGGTGTGGATACCGATTATCCGTTGGATCACGAGTTTGTGACCGGCGCGGAATATCGTCGTATCTGCACGCTGGGCGAGAAGCTGCGCGGTCTGATTGAAGAGGACGCGTTTATCGAACGCGGCGAGCGTCGCCAGCCGGTAACCAGCTTCGAGCAGGCGCTGGAGTGGTTGGTGAAAGAGTCACGTCGCGGTCTGGCTATCCAGCGTTATAAAGGTCTGGGTGAAATGAACCCGGATCAGCTGTGGGAAACCACCATGGACCCGGAAAGCCGCCGTATGCTGCGTGTGACCGTTAAAGATGCGATTGCTGCCGACCAGCTGTTCACCACGCTGATGGGTGATGCCGTTGAGCCGCGTCGTGCCTTTATCGAAGAGAACGCCCTGAAAGCAGCGAATATCGATATTTAACCTGCCTTAATCCCCGGCCTACCGCTGGTTGGCCGGGGCATCATGATGTTCATCGACATAGCTGAATAAAAAATCTCTAAAGCGCTGAGTGGCGGGCGTTTGTACGCGCCACGCATGGAAATAAAGGTTCATATTGCGCCGCAGCGGAGGCGTGAGCGAACAGGTCGCTAATTGGTAGCTTTTGGCGTAATGGCGGGAAAAGGTTCCGGCGATCACCACGCCTTCACACTGCGCCGCCAGCGACATGGCGGTCGCCATATGTTCCACCGTCATTTTGGGCTTAATGCGCACGCCAGCGGTTGCGGAGATCATCGGAATGGATTCGTTGCCAACGGCGATCAGCTCTTCGCTTTGAATCTCTTCCCAGCGAACCGTTTTTTTATGCAGCCGATAGTCCGGATGGCAGTACAGGGCGATTTCCGTTGTGAACAGCGTTTGTTTGTCGATTTCCGGTTCCAGCGGCCGCTCCGGGCCGATACCAAAATCGGCTTCTCCCAACATAATGCTTTTTTGTAATTGCGACATGGGCTTATCAATAAGCTGTACGTGGGTATGCGGATGCTGCCGCTTAAAGGCATGGATGATTTGCGGCAGAAAAGCACAGGCGATCAGCGGCGCGCCAACAACCCGCACCAGGGATTTTTTGATCTCTTTCAGGTCGCGGGCATAATTTTCGGCCCGTTGAAACTCTTCAACAACCCGCATGGCGGCGGGTAAAAACTTTTCGCCGTCGGGCGATAGCTTCACCACGCGCGAAGTGCGGTCGAAAAGGGAAACCTCCATCTGGCTTTCCATTTCGTTGATTAAACCGCTAACAGCTCCCTGCGTGATGCACAGATATTTGCTGGCGGCGGTAAAACTACGCAAATCCGCGACGGCCAGAAACGCGCGAAATTGCCGGATAGTTAAATTCATTTGCCACCTGTGTTACCCCTTTACTGAGAGGATTTTATCTCAGGCTGGATAAGGTCGCGTTGATACGACTCGCAAATACAGGGTGTCTGCCTGCGGCGCAGGCAGACTGTTGGCTTATTTTACGGTAATGGTCGGCGACTTTTTCATGGTTTCTTCGGTCAGCTCCTGGCCGATGCCGGGAAGCTCCGGAACGTCGTACATGCCGTTCTTGGGTAGATAGTTGTATTTACAGGTCTGTGTATTCGGTTCCAGCAGCGCATACCGGTGCAGTTCGTGGATGACGAAGTTAGGGATCGCGGTTTCCATATGCAGCGCCACCGCTGTGGAAATCGGCCCGCCGCAAACATGGATTTGCACCGTTTTGTCGTAAACGTGCGCCATATCGCAGATTTTCTTCACTTCGGTGATGCCGCCGCAGGTGCAGATATCGGGCTGAATAACGCTCAGGCTGCCGTTTTCCAGGAAAGGACGGTATCCCCAGCGCCAGTAAATACGTTCGCCAGCCGCCAGTGGAATATTGACCTTATCGGCAACCTGCTTCATCTGTGCGGGATTTAACGGCATGACCGGCTCTTCGTAGTAGAAGATGCCCAGTTCTTCGATCATGCGGCCAAACTGAATCGCCGAGGTGGTGTCGGTAAAGGCGTGCATTTCGGCGATGATATCCACGTCCGGGCCGACTGCATCGCGAATGGCGGCCATACGGTCGTAGCCCAGACGCAGGATTTTATCGGTGAGAGGCCCGTTGAGGTTTTGCTGGTTCCAGTTGCCGTGGCGATCCATTGCGACGGTATCCACTTTTATTGCGTCATAGCCTTCGCTGACGGCGGTCAGCGCCGCCTGTGCATACTGCTCCGGCTCGGTCAGCATATCTTTATCGCTGCCGTCCCCCCAACCAAACTGTAGCTGACTGGCGTAGGTTCTTATTTTCTCGCGGCTTTTGCCGCCAAGCATTTTATACAGCGGCACGCCCCACGCTTTGCCTTTGATATCCCACAGCGCGATATCGATGCCGCTCATCGCCGCGGAAAAAATGCCGCCGCCGCCCTGTCCCCAGAAGGTTTTTTTGAGCATTTTTTCCCAGATAGCTTCGTTATTCATCGGGTCCATGCCGATGATAATGGCCGACAGGTCCTTCGCCATTCCGATGCCCGCAGAAGCGCCGACGCCGTAAGCCAGCCCGACTTCGCCAAAACCGGAAATGCCCTCATCGGTATTAATTTTTACCACCACCGGACGCCATTTGCTGGTGGCGGACGCAAAATCGTTCGCCACATCAATAATATCAACGCTGGTAATTTTCATCATTTACTCCTCGTAATTAATATTTTTTAATCGTTAAGATTAATGCCGATACCACGGCGATAGCGCTGATAAAAACCAGGCATAGTAAGCCGCCGGTATAAGTTCCAGTGATAGAAATAAATAAGCCGATAAATACAGGAGATAATGAAGAGAGTCCGTTGGCGACGCCGTTCATTACGCCGCTGGCGGCGGATATGGATTTTCCTGGTATCATTCCCTGTAATAACGTCCAGGCAACGGGGGTGCCCATCGTACAGAAAGCCACAGCAAAGGAGAGGAGTACTGCTGACATATATTTATGTTCGGTTATGGTACCGAAATAGATACTGACGCCAGCGAAAAACATTAATACCATTAATATGGGGGCGCTGCGTCCTATTTTATCGACGAAGACGCCTGCGGCCGCTTTGGCAAATATCGACAGGACAAAGGGAAGCGACGCCAGCCAACCCATTTCCGCCCAACTGAAACCTCTGGCTGATTTTAGATAGGTCGGTAGCCAGGTAATCATTCCCCAATATAAACATTGCAGACACAGATACCACAGCACCAGCAGCCAATAGCTGTAGTTGGTAATCACCGGTTTGACCCGCAACATAAAACTTTCGCTGTTGCCTGCGCTTTCCGTTTCCTGTCCAGCTTTGATATAAGCCAGTTCTTGTTCGCTGATACTTTTATGTTGTTCTGGTTTATCAGCAACATATCGCCAAAGTAGCCAAAGAGGGATTAACCCGAGAGCGGCGCATAAAAAGAAGTTGGAGCGCCAGCCGTGGGTGCCTATCCACCAGGTGAAAAAAGGCATCGCAATGGCGGGAGCGACTGACTGGCCGACGATCCACGCCGCGTTTGCTCTGCCGCGTTCCTGCTTCGGGAACCAGTTTTTAATAAATACGCTTTGCAGTGGATAATAAAATCCCTCTCCGATGCCCAGTAATATACGGCAAATAATAATTAGAGCGAATGATGTAGCGACTCCGCCAATCATTAAAGCGATAGTCCAGATCAGAATACAAAGCATCATTGCTTTTCTGGGGCCGAGATAATCACCAAGCGGTGATAATACAACGTTAGCGATACCATAAGCGGCCAGAAAGACGGTCATCATCATGCCGATTTGCAATGGTATACCTTCAATACCCATATAGGCTAAGAAGGGTTCATTCGCGGCTAATACCGAAACATTAACGCGATCGAGATAAGCAATAAATATTCCAATAAACAGACAGGCAACGATTAAAAATCTTTTCCTGGTTGGGGGGGCGGTAAGGGCCATCGACATTAGCGATCTCCTTCTCATCGGATAAGGTTATTTTAAAATATAAGTTTTTGTTGATTTTTACTGATTAAGAACCAATCCCATTAGGCTCTAAGTGATGATGTCCAAAGTAGCAATACACATTCTTTTAGAAAAACGGTATTTTCTGTTTGATTAATGAGGTTATCTAATACATCAGGAGGGAGAATACGGCCTGAAAAGGGGAATCCCGTTTGTGAATCTTATCCCCCTTTCTCTCGGATTCTTTGCTGTTTTTTGAGCGGAATCGCGTTAGCATGAGTCAGGACTCATTTAATGCGGGGATTTCATGGCTATCAAACTTATTGCTATCGACATGGATGGCACCCTTCTGCTGCCCGATCACACCATTTCTCCGGCGGTTAAAAACGCGATTGCCGCTGCGCGTGAAAAAGGGGTAAATGTGGTGCTGACCACAGGCCGTCCGTATGCGGGTGTGCACAGTTACCTGAAAGAACTTCACATGGAACAGCCCGGCGATTATTGCGTCACCTATAACGGGGCGCTGGTGCAGAAAGCAGGGGATGGCAGTACGGTGGCGCAAACGGCGCTCAGCTATGATGACTACCGTTACCTGGAAAAACTGTCCCGTGAGGTGGGTTCTCACTTCCACGCATTAGACCGAAATACGCTTTATACCGCTAACCGCGATATCAGCTACTACACGGTGCATGAGTCGTATGTGGCGACCATTCCGCTGGTATTTTGTGAAGCGGAGAAGATGGACCCGAACACCCAGTTCCTGAAAGTTATGATGATCGATGAGCCTGCCGTTCTCGACCGGGCGATTGCGCGTATACCGGCAGAGGTGAAGGAAAAGTACACCGTGCTGAAAAGTGCGCCGTACTTCCTTGAAATCCTCGATAAACGGGTTAATAAAGGCACTGGCGTAAAATCACTGGCCGAGGCGCTGGGTATTAAGCCAGAGGAGGTGATGGCGATTGGCGATCAGGAAAACGACATTGCGATGATCGAATACGCCGGCATGGGCGTGGCAATGGACAACGCCATTCCGTCGGTCAAAGAGGTGGCTAACTTTGTGACTAAATCGAACCTTGAAGATGGTGTTGCCTGGGCGATTGAAAAATTTGTGCTGAACCCCGATCACTCATCCGGCCATTTCCCCGCCCGATAAGGCATAGTCGCCATCGGGCAAATACGCGCTTAACGACCCGCACTTGCTGCGGGTTTTTTTATATCTTTCGTTTACGTCTTATAACGTCCCCATAACCAATTGTCGTTTTTGTGATCTAAATTGTAGTACAATATAATTGTGTTGTACTACATTGTTGACATGATAACGACGGTTGATATCACGCTAGTACTACAAAATTGCGGCGTAATTCAGCTATCGCGGTAAAGTAAGAGAGTTCACATCGAGCACAAGGACTCTCTATGACTCTCAATAAAACCGATCGCATCGTTATCACGCTGGGCAAACAGATTGTCAGCGGTAAATACGTACCCGGTTCGGCGCTGCCAGCGGAAGCGGATCTGTGCGAGGAGTTTGAAACGTCGCGCAACATCATTCGCGAAGTGTTTCGCTCGCTTATGGCGAAGCGGCTAATTGAAATGAAGCGCTATCGCGGCGCGTTTATCGCACCGCGTAACCAGTGGAATTATCTCGATACCGACGTGCTGCAATGGGTGCTGGAAAACGACTACGACCCGAGGCTTATCAGCGCGATGAGTGAAATACGAAACCTGGTGGAGCCAGCAATAGCACGCTGGGCGGCGGAACGGGCAACATCAAGCGATCTGGCTGAAATTGAGTCGGCGCTAAACGACATGATTGCCAACAACCAGGATCGGGAAGCGTTTAACGAGGCGGATATTCGCTATCACGAGGCAGTGTTGCAGTCGGTGCATAACCCGGTGCTGCAACAGTTAAATGTAGCGATCAGCTCGCTACAGCGAGCGGTATTTGAACGGACCTGGATGGGCGATGCGGCCAACATGCCGAAAACGCTCCAGGAACATAAGGCGCTATTCGATGCGATACGGCATCAGGATGGCGATGCGGCAGAGCAGGCGGCATTAACCATGATCGCCAGCTCGACACGAAGGTTAAAGGAAATCACATGACAGCTCGCTACATCGCAATTGACTGGGGATCGACCAATCTGCGCGCCTGGCTTTACCAGGGCGACAAATGCCTGGAGAGCAGGCAATCAGAAGCAGGCGTTACACGCCTGAACGGTAAATCTCCTGACGCGGTGTTAGCAGAAATCACAACACACTGGCGCAACAGCGCCACCCCCGTGGTAATGGCGGGCATGATCGGCAGTAACGTAGGCTGGCAAAATGCGCCTTATCTGCCGGTTCCCGCCCTGTTCTCCGCTATTGGCGAACAGTTAACCGCCGTTGGCGACAACATCTGGATCATCCCCGGATTGTGTGTCTCACGCGAGGATAACCACAACGTGATGCGCGGCGAAGAGACGCAACTGCTTGGCGCCCGCGAACTTTCTCCTTCTTCTGTCTATGTCATGCCCGGCACGCATTGCAAATGGGTACAGACTGATACGCAACAAATTCATGATTTTCGTACTGTGATGACAGGCGAACTCCATCACTTGTTGCTGCGTCACTCGCTGGTCGGGGCTGGTTTGCCGGAACAGGAAGCTTCTGGCGACGCCTATGCCGCGGGGCTGGAGCGCGGTCTTAATTCTCCTGCCGTCCTGCCTTCTCTTTTTGAGGTTCGCGCCTCGCACGTGTTAGGACACCTTGCGCGTGAGCAGGTCAGCGACTTCCTCTCCGGCCTGTTGATTGGCGCGGAAGTCGCCAGCATGAGCGAATCCTTCGCGGCGCAACAGGCTATCACTCTCGTCGCTGGACCCGCGCTGATCTCACGTTACCAACAGGCGTTTCGTGCTATTGGGCGTGATGTTTCAACCGTGGATGGCGATATGGCATTTCAGGCTGGAATAAGGAGCATCGCTCATGCAGTGGCAAACTAATCTCCCTCTCATTGCAATCTTACGCGGTATAACGCCCGACGATGCCCTGGCGCACGTTGGCGCGGTGGTGGATGCGGGATTTGACGCTATAGAAATTCCGCTTAACTCCCCACAGTGGGAAAAAAGCATTTCTTCCGTGGTGAAGGCGTATGGCGGCAGGGCGCTTATTGGCGCTGGTACCGTACTGAAACCGGAACAGGTAGACCAGCTTGCCGGGATGGGCTGCAAGCTGGTCGTCACGCCAAATATCCAACCGGAGGTGATCCGCCGGGCAGTGAGCTATGGCATGACCGTGTGTCCGGGCTGCGCCACGGCAACAGAAGCCTTTGCTGCGCTGGATGCAGGCGCACAGGCGTTAAAAATTTTCCCATCATCGGCGTTTGGTCCGGGCTACATCAGCGCGCTGAAAGCGGTACTTCCGCCGGATGTTCCGCTATTTGCCGTCGGCGGCGTGACGCCGGAAAACCTGGCGCAATGGATTAAAGCCGGCTGTGTGGGCGCGGGACTGGGTAGCGATCTCTATCGCGCCGGGCAATCCGTTGAACGCACCGCGCAGCAGGCTGCGGCATTTGTTAATGCGTATCGAGAGGCAGTGAAATGAAAATAACTCACATCACCACGTACCGTTTACCTCCACGTTGGATGTTCCTGAAAATCGAAACGGATGAAGGCGTGGTTGGCTGGGGAGAGCCGGTCATTGAAGGTCGGGCACGTACTGTAGAGGCGGCAGTACATGAGTTTGCCGATTACCTGATAGGGAAAGATCCGGCGCGTATCAACGACCTGTGGCAGGTAATGTACCGGGCCGGTTTTTATCGCGGCGGCCCGATTATGATGAGCGCCATCGCCGGTATTGACCAGGCATTGTGGGATATCAAAGGCAAGGTGTTGAATGCGCCGGTCTGGCAGCTCATGGGCGGCCTGGTGCGCGACAAAATCAAGGCCTATAGCTGGGTGGGCGGCGATCGTCCGGCAGACGTCATTGACGGTATTGAAAAATTGCGCGGTATTGGTTTTGACACCTTCAAGCTGAACGGCTGTGAAGAGATGGGCGTGATTGATAATTCCCGTGCGGTGGATGCGGCGGTCAATACCGTGGCGCAAATCCGCGAAGCTTTCGGCAGTGAAATTGAGTTTGGGCTCGATTTCCACGGTCGCGTTAGCGCGCCGATGGCTAAGGTGCTGATTAAAGAACTGGAACCCTATCGTCCGCTGTTTATTGAAGAGCCGGTGCTGGCGGAACAGGCGGAATATTATCCGCGCCTGGCAGCGCAAACGCATATTCCGATTGCCGCAGGCGAGCGTATGTTCTCGCGTTTTGAATTTAAACGCGTGCTGGACGCGGGCGGGCTGGCGATTCTACAGCCGGATTTATCCCACGCGGGCGGCATTACCGAATGCTATAAAATCGCCGGAATGGCGGAAGCATATGACGTGGCGCTGGCACCGCATTGCCCGCTGGGTCCAATCGCCCTGGCTGCCTGCCTGCATATCGATTTTGTTTCGCGCAACGCGGTATTCCAGGAGCAGAGCATGGGCATTCACTATAACAAGGGCGCGGAACTGCTCGACTTTGTGAAAAACAAAGAAGACTTCAGCATGGACGGCGGCTTCTTTAAACCCTTAACCAAACCGGGTCTTGGCGTAGACATTGACGAGGCCAGGGTGATTGAACTTAGCAAAAGCGCGCCGGACTGGCGTAATCCGTTGTGGCGGCACGCTGACGGATCGGTAGCCGAGTGGTGATCGCCACGCAGTAGGCTCAACAAACGTCGCCCTCCGGGCAACCCAATTTAAATATAAAAACACACCCTCTGTAATTTACAGGGCATGGTGAGCGGCCTCGCTATGCCCAGAATCTGGAGACAGATGACGATGGATATTTCAGTTACAGCAGCACAGCCGGGGCGTCGCCGCTATCTGACGCTGGTGATGATCTTTATTACCGTGGTAATTTGCTACGTCGATCGCGCCAACCTTGCCGTGGCTTCCATGCATATTCAAAAAGAATTCGGCATTACCAAAGCGGAAATGGGCTATGTCTTCTCCGCTTTTGCCTGGCTCTATACGTTATGCCAGATCCCTGGCGGCTGGTTTCTCGACCGTATTGGGTCCCGGCTGACCTATTTTATCGCTATCTTCGGCTGGTCAGTCGCGACGCTATTGCAGGGGTTTGCGACGGGACTATTGTCGCTTATCGGCCTGCGCGCTATTACCGGGATTTTCGAGGCACCAGCCTTTCCGGCAAATAACCGGATGGTCACTAGCTGGTTTCCGGAGCATGAGCGCGCATCCGCAGTCGGGTTCTACACCTCCGGACAGTTCGTCGGACTGGCATTCCTTACGCCGCTGCTGATCTGGATTCAGGAAATGCTGAGCTGGCACTGGGTCTTTATCGTCACCGGCGGTATCGGGATTATCTGGTCATTGGTCTGGTTTAAGGTTTATCAACCGCCGCGTTTGACGAAAAGCCTTAGCCAGGCGGAGCTGGAGTATATTCGCGATGGCGGCGGTCTGGTGGATGGCGATGCGCCAGCGAAAAAAGAGGCCCGCCAGCCGTTGACGAAAGCCGACTGGAAACTGGTGTTCCATCGTAAGCTGGTGGGCGTCTACCTCGGTCAGTTCGCCGTAAACTCTACGCTATGGTTCTTTCTGACCTGGTTCCCTAATTATCTGACCCAGGAAAAAGGCATTACCGCGCTAAAAGCGGGCTTTATGACGACCGTACCGTTCCTGGCTGCCTTTTTTGGCGTACTGCTCTCCGGCTGGCTGGCGGATAAACTGGTGAAAAAAGGCTTCTCGCTGGGCGTGGCGCGCAAAACGCCGATTATTTGCGGTTTGCTCATCTCCACGTGCATTATGGGCGCTAACTACACTAACGATCCGTTGTGGATTATGGCATTGATGGCGATAGCTTTCTTCGGCAATGGATTTGCGTCCATTACCTGGTCGTTAATCTCTTCCCTTGCGCCGATGCGGTTGATTGGCCTTACCGGCGGTATGTTTAACTTTATCGGTGGGTTGGGCGGGATTAGCGTACCGTTAGTGATTGGTTATCTGGCGCAAAGCTACGGTTTTGCTCCGGCGCTGGTCTATATCTCCGTTGTGGCTCTGCTGGGTGCGCTGTCTTACATCCTGTTAGTGGGTGATGTGAAACGCGTCGGATAAGTTGGCCGTGGCGAGCCGGAAGCTATTATGGCGAAGGATGACCGGCTATCCATGCGTCGAGCGCCGTCACTCCCTGCGTCACGATAGTTTTAATATCTATATCGCTTAGCGGTTGCAATTCCAGCTCCCGACAGGCTTCGGTTGCCTGCGTCATCCCCAGGCTGGCGCAGCCGCTTTTTAATTTATGCGCCAGCCGCTTAATGTTAACGTCGTCATTCATGGCGCGCGCCGCCTCGATCTCCTCGACTAAAGGCAGCGCGCTGTCTTTGAATAACGCGACCCATTGCCGGAGTTTTTCCGGGCCGACAGACGCCATATCGCCGGCAAGCTGATGTTCATTCAGCATCGCCCGCGCGTTGTGAGATTTGCCCTGTAAATAGTGCGCTATCATGCGGTAAAGCTCCTCGCGGGGAACGGGCTTTTGAATAATCCCGCAGAAAAGACCGGCGGTACGCTGACGAAGATTATCGTCTATCACATGCGCGCTAAAACCAATGCGTTTCATGGCGGGATACTGACTCATCAACTGCTGCGCCAGGGTTAAGCCGTCATAATCCGGTAAATCAAAATCCACCAGCGCCACATCAAAGGGCTCGCCTTCGGCTAAACAGCGTAGCGCGTCATTCGCGCTTTCAGCTACTGAGACCTTCACCCCTTTACCCGTGAGCATTTCAGCGGTAATACGCTGCGTCAGCATATTATCTTCAATCAGCAACAGACGTAGCCCGTTAAGATTTATCGGTTCCCTGAACGCACTTTTGCTTGCGGGTTTGGGGTGGCGAACCGGTAGTTGTAAACGAAAACAACTGCCAACATGAAGCGTACTGGTGACGGTTAGCGTCCCGCCCATTGCCTCTGCCAGGCTGGCGCTGATAGCCAGCCCCAGGCCCGTCCCGCCCCGGCGTCCTGTCGCCTGCACAAACGGTTTGAAAATAGCCGTCAGCTTCGCTTCAGGGATACCGCACCCGGTATCTTCAACCTCAATAAACCAGCTCTGATCGTCGCAAAACGTGCGCAGCACTATGCTGCCGCGATCGGTAAATTTCGCCGCATTACTTAAAAGATTAATCACAATTTGACGTATCCGGCGCGGATCGCCTTGTAGCGTGGAGGGGAGTTGCTCGCTAAAGTCGGCGATGAGCGCCACCTGCACGCGGCTGTGCATTAAATGCAGCGCGCTATTCAACAATTGTCGCGGTTCAAACGGCTCCTCGCTAATAGAAACGTTGGTGCCGCCTACTTCAATCGCCGAGTAATCAAGAATATCGTTAAGAATCGCCAGTAGCGATTCGCCTGAATCATTAATGGCCTGTAAGTCGTCGCGGTAGTTTGCCATGAGCGGTTTATCGGCCAGCAATTGTACCGTACCGAGAATGCCGTAAAGCGGCGTGCGAATTTCATGGCTCATGGCGGCAAGGAACGTCGATTTCGCCTCGTTGGCCTTTTCCGCTTCGGCGCGCGCCTGCCGGTGTTCCAGCACCAGCGCATGAAGCTCCGCCGTTTGCGAACGCACCTGTTCCGCCAAATCCTCACGATGGCGGTTTAATTTGCGCACGTTGGCGCGAAACGCTTCCATCAGACGGCTGATGGTATCCAGTTCGCTGACGCCAGCCGCCTCCGGAAACGGTGAGTCAATATCGCCCTCCAGTAGCCGCTGTAAGGCCTGCGTTTGTTGCGCCAGCGGGCGGGATACGGAACGGTAAACCACTCGCCAAAGAATAAAACTTAATGAGCACAGCGCCAGAATGCCTAAGATCACTAACCCTATTTGCCCACGCTGACTGGCGTGTGTAAGACGCGCTAACCCAGCCTCGTTTCGTTTTTCGATGGCGTTCACCAACTGCGACACTTCCGTACTGAAGCGGGTAAACTGAAAGAGGTTATTGGCCATAAGCGTTTGAAGCTGGTCGCGGATGGCGTTTTCCTTACGAAACAGGGTAACCAGTGTGGTGTACTGGTTTATTGTCTCCAGCGCGTCGGCGATTTGGGCGCGAACGGTAGGATCTTCTATACGCTGCTGGCGGCGGGATAAAATTTTAACCAACTGATTAAGTTTTTCATCGGTGTCCTCGGCATCGCTCAGCCCTTGCGCGTCTTTTAAGGTCACAATGAGCTGCTTAAACCGCAGGGCATTGACCCGCAACTCATTCATCTGATTCACATACTCAAGGTCGATATCAATCAATCGGTCAAGCGCGCGTTCAGCCTGATCCCCTTTACCGCTTTCGATAAGATCGTAAATACCGGCCTGGGTGGCGCCCGCAGATGTCGCTGCATTATTGGCCTGACCGTGAGCCTGGGCGGCAATGCTTTCCGCCGCCTCCGCAATCTGGCGGCTTAACTGCTGTTGCTGTGTGCGCAGCGTGAGAATTTCACCGACCAGCGTTCCCTGTTGCCCAAGCGTTTGCGCAATCTCTTTTTCTTGCCGGGCGATGGCCGAGGTATTAAATCCCTGCTCGCTTAATGCCTGCAAAAGATGGTTAATTTTAAGGCTTTGCGCTTTCAGCATCTTCCCCTGCGCCAGCCAAACGCCCTCACTGTCGGCATTGGTCAGATTTTGCGCAGAAAAGAGCTCGTAAGCGCTGGCTTCGCTTAACTGCCTGGCCATATTCATCGTGGGGAGCAGTGCTTGCGTATTGGTTTGCTCCACCTGACTAATGACGCGCAGGCTTATCCAGCCGATCACGGTGCTGAGCAGGGTGAGTGCCGCCATCAGGGCGAAGGCCAGCCATAATCTGCGGGTCAGTGAAGGCGTTGACATTTATGCGCCGCGGGTGAAATGGGTTGAGTTGCCGCCGGAAAAACCATTAGGATAAAACCTTGTTGCTGGTGGGGCTATCATGCGCGCGCTTATTTCGTTCTTTTTTTTGATAATCATCGTCTCGAATGTAGAAACGGCGTCAGCCGAAACCGGACTGCTACACTGGACGCGCGCCGATCGGGCGATTCCCTGGCGGCAAACGTCAGTCAATGCGAGTAAACCCTGGAAACTGTGCGCATTATACCCCAGCCTGAAAGATTCTTACTGGTTGTCCGTCAACTACGGGATGCAAAAAGCGGCCAAATTGTATGGCGTTGATTTAAAAGTGCTGGAAGCGAATGGCTATCGGCAACTGGCGACGCAACAACAGCAAATGATGCAATGCCGGGAGTGGGGCGCCGACGCTATTCTGCTTGGCAGCAGTACCGATCGTTTCCCGGAACTGGAACGGTATGCCGGTAATGTGCCGGTTATTGAACTGGTGAACATGATTCACGATGCCAGCGTCGCAACCCGCGTTGGTCTGCCGTGGTTTCAGATGGGGTATCTGCCGGGACGTTTCCTGGTGCAGTGGAACAAAGGAAAAGCGCTTAACGTTTTACTCTTCCCGGGGCCGGAAGAAGCTGGCGGCAGTCAGGAGATGGTGGCGGGTTTTCGTCAGGCAATTAAAGGCAGCGCCATCAACATTGTGGATATCGCCTGGGGCGATAACGACATTGAAGTGCAGCGAAACTTACTCCAGGAAATGCTGGAGCGCCATCCGGACGCTAATGTAGTCGCCGGGTCGGCGATAGCGGCGGAGGCGGCGATGGGCGAAGGGCGAAATTTGACGACTCCGCTCACGATTGTCTCATTTTATCTGACGCATCAGGTTTATCGCGGTTTAAAACGCGGCCATATCCTGATGGCGCTCAGCGATCAGATGGCCTGGCAGGGAGAATTAGCGATAACGCAGTCGATTAAGGTCTTACAGGGGCAGCCGGTGCCTGAAAATATCAGCCCGCCGGTGCTTATTTTGACGCATAACAACGCTGACAGCGCGCGCGTTCGTCGTTCGCTATCGCCTCCGGGATTTCGGCCCGTCTATCTGTATCAATACACCTCCGAGGCTAAAAAGTAGCCTTCGCCATGCTGTGTGACCAACAGTTCCGGCGTAATTTTATGGCGTAAGCGGCGAACCAGGACATCAATCGTGCGGAGATCCGGAGTCTCTACGCGGCGGGCGGAAAGCATTCGCAGCAGGCGTTCACGATGCAGCACTTTGCCTGGGTTGGTCACAAAGGCCAGCAGTAGCTCGTACTCCGCGCGCGTAAGCTTAATGGCTTCACCATTGTGCTCCAGCGTGTGATTCATCACGTTCAGGCAGTAACCGGAAAACATATAGCAGTTTTCACTGGCATTTTGCGGCGTGGGGCGGGCCAGATCGATGCGCCACAAAAGATTTTTCACCCGTACTACCAGCTCGCGCAGTTCCAGCGGCTTGGTGACGTAGTCGTCCGCGCCCATCTCCAGTCCGACGATGCGGTCTATTTGGTCGCAACGCCCCGTCACCAGAATAATGCCCACCGTGGAACGTTCGCGTAGCGCCCTGGTCAGCATCAACCCGTTTTCATCGGGGAGGTTGATATCCAGCAGGATCAGCGAAACGTGCTCATGCTCCATGATGTCGCGCAGGCCCGCGCCGCTGTCGGTCACCGAAACGCGATACCCCTCCTGCTCAAAATAGGCCTGTAATCTGGCCTGAGTAACAGGTTCATCCTCAACAATAACAATGTGATGTGACATCCTGCGCGCGGTCTCTTTCTGTTCATATCTGTTCATATATTGCCGTATCCCGTTCATCCTGACCAGTGACGCTGTTCATATTTGCGGAATAAGATCTGCGCATTAAACCATATAATTACAGGGGCTATTATGCGAAAACTCTGGAGAGCGCTACTCAGGCCAAGCGCCCGTTGGTCGATACTGGCGCTGGTCATTGTCGGGATTGTGATCGGCGTTGCGCTGATCGTGTTACCTCACGTCGGTATCAAACTGACCAGTACGACAGAGTTTTGCGTCAGCTGCCATAGTATGCAGCCGGTGTATCAGGAATATAAACAGTCCGTACATTTCCAGAACGCTTCCGGCGTACGCGCGGAATGCCACGATTGCCATATCCCCCCTGATATTCCAGGCATGGTGAAACGTAAGCTGGAAGCCAGCAACGATCTTTACCAGACATTTATCGCCCACTCGATTGATACCCCGGAAAAATTTGAAGCCAAACGCGCCGAGCTTGCCGAGCGTGAATGGGCGCGCATGAAAGAGAATAACTCCGCGACCTGTCGTTCCTGCCATAACTACGATGCGATGGATCACGCGAAACAGAACCCGGAAGCGGCGCGGCAAATGAAAATCGCCGCGAAAGAAAATCAGTCCTGCATCGACTGCCATAAAGGGATTGCCCACCAGCTACCGGATATGAGCAGCGGTTTCCGCAAACAGTTTGATGAACTGCGTGCCAGCGCCAGTACGCATAATGACGGCGATACGCTCTATTCGCTGGATATCAAGCCGATTTACGCCGCTAAAGGCGATAAAGAACCGGCAGGTTCGCTGTTACCTGCTTCTGAAGTGAAAGTCCTTAAACGGGATGGTGACTGGCTGCAAGTGCAAATCGAAGGCTGGACGGAGACGGACGGTCGCCAGCGCGTGCTGACGCAGTTGCCCGGTAAACGTATTTTTGTCGCCTCGATTCGCGGCGATGTGCAACAGCATGTGAAAACGCTGGAAGAGACCACCGTCGCGGCGACTAATACTCAGTGGAGCAAATTACAGGCAACTGCGTGGATGCAAAAAGGCGACATGGTAAATGACATTAAACCGATTTGGGCCTATGCCGACTCCCTCTATAACGGCACCTGTAATCAGTGTCACGGCGCGCCGGACAAAGCGCACTTTGACGCTAACGGCTGGATCGGCACGCTCAACGGCATGATCGGTTTCACCAGTCTGGATAAGCGTGAAGAACGTACCTTGTTGAAATATCTCCAGATGAATGCGTCTGATACCACCAACACGCCGCACAGCGATAAGGGAGAACACAATGAAAAATAAGGACTCGTTACACGTCTCTCGTCGACGTTTTCTGGCGCAGCTTGGCGGCTTGACGGTGGCAGGAATGCTGGGGCCGTCACTACTGACGCCCCGTAGCGCCCGCGCAGCGGATGCCGTTGCGCCAGGCGCCGCGACGAAAGAGGGTATCCTTACCGGTTCTCACTGGGGGGCGATTCGCGCCACGGTGGTTGACGGTCGATTTGTGGCGGCAAAACCGTTTGAACAGGATAAATACCCGTCCAAAATGATCGCCGGTCTGCCCGATCACGTCCACAACGCGGCGCGTATTCGCTATCCGATGGTGCGCGTCGACTGGATGCGCAAAGGTCATCAAAGCGACACCTCGCAGCGCGGCGATAATCGTTTTGTGCGCGTCTCCTGGGATGAAGCGCTGGATCTGTTCTATCAGGAACTGGAGCGGGTGCAAAAAACCTACGGGCCGAGCGCGTTACTGACGGCGAGCGGTTGGCAATCTACCGGCATGTTCCATAACGCCTCCGGGATGCTGGCGCGCGCGATTGCGCTACATGGCAATAGCGTCAGCACGGGAGGGGACTATTCGACCGGCGCGGCGCAGGTGATTCTGCCGCGTGTGGTGGGTTCAATGGAAGTGTACGAGCAGCAAACGTCATGGCCTCTGGTTTTACAGAACAGTAAAACGATTGTGCTATGGGGTTCTGATATGGTGAAAAACCAGCAGGCAAACTGGTGGTGCCCGGATCACGATGTCTATCAGTACTATGAACAATTAAAAGAGAAAGTTGCCAGCGGCGCTATCTCGGTCATCAGCATCGACCCGGTCGTCACCTCCACGCACGATTATCTGGGGCGCGATAAGGTCAAACATATCGCTATTAACCCGCAGACGGATGTCCCGTTACAACTGGCGCTGGCGCATACCCTGTACAGCGAGAAACTGTACGATAAAAATTTCCTCGATAACTATTGCGTCGGTTTTGACCAGTTCCTCCCCTATTTGCTGGGCGAGAAAGATGGACAGCCCAAAGATGCCGCCTGGGCGGAAAAACTGTGCGGTATTGATGCCGACACCATCCGCGCGTTGGCGCGGCAGATGGCGGGCGACAGAACGCAAATCATCGCTGGCTGGTGCGTACAACGTATGCAGCATGGCGAACAGTGGTCATGGATGGTCGTCGTGCTGGCGGCAATGCTGGGACAGATTGGTTTACCGGGCGGCGGCTTTGGTTTTGGCTGGCACTACAACGGCGCCGGGACGCCTGGCCGTAAAGGGATCATTTTAAGCGGCTTTTCCGGTTCGACGACCGTTCCGCCAGTACACGACAGCACGGATTACAAAGGCTACAGCAGCACCATTCCTATTGCGCGTTTTATGGATGCCATTCTTGAACCGGGCAAGGTCATTAACTGGAACGGCAAATCGGTTAAATTACCGCCGCTGAAGATGTGCGTGTTCGCCGGGACCAACCCGTTCCACCGACACCAACAAATTAACCGCATAATTGAAGGCTGGCGCAAGCTGGAAACGGTCATCGCCATTGATAACCAGTGGACGTCGACCTGCCGCTTTGCGGATATCGTTTTGCCGGCTACCACCCAATTTGAGCGTAACGACCTCGATCAGTTCGGCAATCACTCTAACCGCGGGATTATCGCCATGAAACAGGTGGTGTCGCCGCAGTTTGAAGCGCGTAACGACTTTGATATTTTCCGCGATCTCTGCCGACGCTTTAACCGTGAAGCGGCATTCACGGAAGGTCTTGATGAAATGGGCTGGCTGAAACGCATCTGGCAGGAAGGGAGCCAGCAGGGAAAAGGTCGCGGTATCCACTTACCGACTTTCGAGGTGTTCTGGAATCAACAGGAGTACATCGAGTTTGATCATCCGCAGATGTTTGTGCGCCATCAGGCTTTCCGTGAAGATCCGGACCTGGAGCCGTTGGGCACGCCAAGCGGTTTGATCGAGATTTACTCCAAAACGATCGCCGACATGCAATACGACGATTGTCAGGGCCATCCCATGTGGTTCGAAAAAATCGAACGCTCGCATGGCGGGCCGGGATCGCAGCGCTGGCCGTTGCACTTACAATCCGTCCACCCTGATTTCCGTCTGCATTCCCAACTGTGCGAGTCGGAAACGCTGCGTCAGCAATATGCCGTTGGCGGCAAGGAGCCGGTCTTTATTAACCCACAGGATGCCAGCGCGCGCGGGATCCGCAACGGTGACATCGTGCGGGTATTCAATGCACGCGGGCAGGTACTGGCGGGGGCGGTAGTTTCCGATCGCTATGCGCCGGGCGTGGCGCGAATTCATGAAGGCGCCTGGTACGATCCTGATAAAGGCGGCGATCTCAACGCGTTATGTAAGTACGGCAACCCTAACGTATTAACGCTGGATATCGGTACATCACAGCTCGCGCAGGCGACCAGCGCGCATACGACGCTGGTGGAAATTGAAAAATATACCGGCCCTATTGCTAACGTCACGGCATTTAACGGTCCGGTCGAGATGGTCGCGCAGTGTGAATATGTACCCGCATCGCAGGGGAATCCGCATGATTAAGCAGCCAGCGCTTGCTCAGGAACAGTACGCCTGCGTATATGCATGGCTGGCGTTACTCTTTTTCCGGGAAGTGGATGATGAAGGGTTAATACAATTACAGTCCGCGGAAATCGCGGACTGGCTGGCGCTGTTAAAGCGTCAGCCAGCGCTGGCGGCGTCGGTGGCGTTACTCGAACAAAAAATTGCCGCGCTTAGCCTGCGCCAGGATGCGCAGCTGGAGCTGGCCGCAGATTTTTGCGGATTGTTCCTCATGACGGATAAAAAATCGGCCTTGCCCTACGCCTCGCAATACCCGCAGCAGGAACCCGGCATGATTAAACATTTATTGCTTGAAGCCGGGATGGAAGTCAACGACGATTTTAAAGAGCCGAACGACCACCTGGCGATTTATCTGGAATTACTCAGCCATTTACATTTTTCATTGGGTGAATCGTTCCAACAACGGAGAATGAATAAATTACGCCAGAAAACATTGTCGTCATTACTGGAATGGCTTCCGGAATTTACAAATAATTGCCTTAAGCATGATCCCTATGGTTTTTATGCTGCGTTAAGTCAATTATTGTTGGCTATCGTTCGTTTTGATGACGGAAAAGAGGATTTATCCATTGTTGCGGCTGAATAAACCCTGTGACGGGCATCGCAAAATAAATCTTACGATAGTCGGGGGTTATCATATCTATAGGTTTAGCCAATTGTAATTATTGATACCAATCAATATCCATGATGGGTTTGTATTTAGTATTGACGGGCCTCATGAGTAAAAAAATAAAATTTAATTAATCATGCCGCAATACCCCATAAGGATAGTGATATGAAAAAAATTACCCTCTATGCGACAACGGTTATCACCGTTGGGCTGTTATGTTATTTAGGTTTGTCCGGGTATGTATGGTATTACGACAAACAGCGCAGTAAAAAAAGCGATGTGCAGGCCTCGGTTGTGGGTGAAAATAATAAAATACTGGGTTATTTCAGGGAGAAAGGATGTGATTATTGTCATACGCCTTCCGCTGAATTACCTCTTTATTCCTCTTTTCCGGTGGCAAAGCAGCTAATGGATTACGATATCCAGCTTGGCTACAAATCGTTTAACCTGGAGGCGGTACGGGCCGCCCTGATTGCGGATACGCCGGTGCCGCAAAGCGAACTGAATAAAATTGAATGGGTTATGCAACATCAGACTATGCCGCCAACCCGCTATGTCGCGCTGCACTGGGCGGGGGGCGTCAGCGATAAAGAGCGTACTGACATCCTGAACTGGATAGCCGATCAGCGTGAGCGCAACTATGCCAGCGCCGATACCGACCCCGCGCACCGGAATGAACCCGTTCAGCCTATTCCGCGCAATATTCCCGTCGATGCGAAAAAAGTCGACTTAGGTTTCCGTCTTTATCATGATGAACGTTTATCCGGCGACAGCACAATATCCTGTGCGCATTGTCACGCGTTAAATGCGGGCGGTGTCGATGGCAGAAAAACCTCAATTGGCGTTGGCGGTGCGGTAGGACCAATAAATGCGCCGACGGTATTCAACTCCGTATTTAATATCGAACAATTTTGGGATGGTCGTGCTGCAACCCTGCAGGAGCAAGCAGGCGGACCACCGTTAAATCCTATCGAAATGGCCTCTAAATCCTGGGATGAAATTATTAGCAAGCTTGATAAAGATCCTGTCCTGAAAAAAGATTTTCAGGCGGTTTATCCGCAAGGATTTACCGGGGAAAATATTACTGATGCGATCGCCGAATTCGAAAAAACGTTGATAACGCCGGATTCCGCCTTTGATAAATGGCTACGTGGAGATGAAAATGCGCTGACCGCGCAACAGAAACACGGTTATCAATTATTTAAAGAAAATAAATGTGCAACCTGTCACGGCGGTATCATTTTAGGCGGGCGCTCTTTTGAACCATTGGGATTAAAGCGAGACTTTAATTTTGGCGAAATTACCGCAGCGGATATTGGTCGTATGAACGTCACCAAAGAGGTTCGCGATAAATTACGGCAAAAAGTCCCGGGCTTACGCAACGTCGCGTTAACGGCGCCTTATTTCCATCGGGGCGACGTACCGACGCTGGATGGCGCGGTAAAACTGATGCTGCGTTATCAGGTTGGCACCGATCTGCCGCAAAACGATATTGACGATATCGTCGCCTTCCTGGAAAGCCTGACCGGTGTTTATACGCCATATCAACCTGAATATGCGCAATGACGATGATGCTTGAAGCCAGAGATCTGTACTGCGAGCGGGACGAGAGGACGCTGTTTCGCGGGCTGTCGTTCACCGTGGACGCCGGGGAGTGGGTGCAGGTCACCGGCGGCAACGGCGCCGGAAAAACCACCCTGCTGCGCCTGCTGACCGGGCTGGCGCGCCCGGACGGCGGCGAGGTGTACTGGCAGGGCGAGCCCCTGCGCCGCGTGCGCGACAGCTTCCATCGCAGCCTGCTGTGGATAGGGCACCAGCCGGGGATTAAATCCCGCCTGACGGCGCGGGAGAACCTGCAC
>NZ_JBGDVI010000020.1:0-92140 GCF_046551895.1 Salmonella sp. SAL03688 | reverse complement strand
CGCTTTTTCTCAGCGGCGCGGGGTGTGCATATTACGCTTTCCCGCTTCAGAGTCAAGCGTTTATTTTCGCTTTTCTCCGTGAGGTTCTGGTCTGAACCCCGCTGACCCGGCGGCCTGTGTGCCGTTGTTCCGTGTCAGTGGTGGCGCATTATAGGGAGTTATTTCTGCCTGACAAGAGGAAATTTAAAATAATTTTCTGAGTGCGCACTTTTTATTCTTTGCGTTTATTTTGCCGACGATTTGTTGGTTAAATGGGCTATTTCACGGGCAAAGTGCGCAACCTGTTCCCAGTCGGTGTACACCACCTCTTTACTGGTATCCGTTTCGCCGCCCGACATCTTCATAATAAGCTTGATCATCAGACGGTCATACCAGCGATAGCGTGGATAGCGAAGCGCGCCTGCAATGACGGCACAGTAGTCAGGTCGCCACGGAGAGCTCATTAAAAACTTACGCGCGTAGCTGTTAGTCTGCGGCGTCCGTTTTTCAGCTTTACGCGCCACCAGGTTAACGGAATAAAAGGCGCTCGGCATTCCGTTCAACCGCGTGGCATATTTCTTAACAAACTCCTGAAAGGCGCTGTGGTAATGGCCATAACGAATAGACGCGCCAATCACTACGCGATCATAGCTATCCCAGTCAGGCTCTTCTGCGCGATGCAGATTAACGACATCGGCCCAGATCCCCATCTCTTTGAGTTCAGAAGCCAGATAAGAGGCAATTTCGCGCGTTTGTCCGTCCCGGGTAGAGAAAAGAATCAATGTTTTCACGTGTTACTCCATTATTCACGCCAGAAAGTCGGGGTAAAAAGTACCAGCAAAGTGAATACTTCCAGACGACCAAATAGCATGTTGGCGATGAGTATCCATTTCGCAACCGGATTCATACTGGCGAAGTTATCAGCAACCACCCCCAGCCCCGGTCCCAGGTTATTAAGCGTAGCCACTACCGAGGCGAAAGCCGAGAAATCATCTACGCCTGTAGCGATAATGGCCAGCATACTGACGATAAATACCAGCGCGTAGGCAGAAAAGAATCCCCAGACGGCTTCCAGAATACGTTCTGGCAACGCCCGGTTCCCCAGCTTAATACTGTAAACGGCATTCGGATGCACCAGACGTTTGAGTTCGCGGTTCCCCTGTTTAAACAACAACAGAATACGGATGACCTTTAACCCCCCGCCCGTTGACCCGGCGCAACCGCCAATAAACGCGGAACATAGCAGCAAGACGGGCAAAAACAGCGGCCAGCGCGCAATACTGTCCGTGGTAAACCCTGCCGTTGTCGCCATCGACACAACCTGGAAGAATGCCTGATTTAGCGTTGTCAGCGCCGAGTCGTAGATATTATGGAACCACAGTACCAGCGTGCAGATTACCACCAGCGTCAACTGTACGCCGATGAACATGCGGAATTCCGGATCGCGCCAGTATACTTTCAGGCTACGCCCGCTTAATAAAGAGAAATGCAGGCCATAGTTACAACCGGAGATCAGCAGGAAAATAGCGATGATGGTATTAATAGTGGGACTATCAAAATAGCCTACGCTGGCGTCATGCGTTGAGAAGCCGCCGATAGCGATAGTGGAGAAGCTGTGTCCGATAGCGTCAAACGCGGGCATCCCTGCAAACCATAGCGCCAGCGCGCAGGCTACCGTTAGCAAGACATAGATAAGCCACAGCGTTTTCGCCGTCTCGGCAATACGCGGGCGCATTTTGTTATCTTTGAGCGGCCCCGGCATTTCCGCCCGATAGAGCTGCATCCCCCCGACGCCGAGGATAGGGAGAATCGCCACCGCCAGCACAATGATCCCCATACCCCCAAACCATTGCAGCATCTGACGATAAAAGAGAATGGCGTGCGGTAATGAATCCAGCCCCACCAGCGTAGTGGCGCCCGTGGTGGTTAACCCGGAGAACGATTCAAAAAAAGCATCGGTAATGGTGAGGTTTGGGCTTTCCGAGAAAATAAACGGTAGCGCACCCACGCTGCCCAGCACGGTCCAGAACAGCACCACGATAAGAAATCCTTCGCGGGATTTCAGCTCGCCCTTTTCCCTACGGTTTGGCCACCACAGTATGGAACCGATCGCCAGCGCGACAAAAAAGGTCTGCGTGAACGCTCTTCCTGCGCCATCACGATATATTAGCGCTACCAGTCCCGGGAGAATCATTGTCCCCGAAAATAAGATAACCAGTAGTCCAACGATTCGGGTAATGGCGCGAAAATGCATCTCTGCCGCTTCCTTTATTCTTAAAAATGAGGTGGGGATTATTCTTCAATCGCTAACAATTGCAATGAACCACGGCTAAAATCCGCCAGTTTTGTGGAAAATGCATTCACATGAGCAAAAGGAAGCGCCACCCTGAGCCGAACAGACGCCTGATAATCGCTGGAAACGATCTTCCCGGCAAACTGTCCTAATAATGCTTCGATTCCGGCCAACTGACCGTACCCACACTGCAAAGTATATTCGGTTAATGGCGTCTTGCGTTGTGTGGCAAGCTGACGTAATGCCTGATTCACACCGCCGCCATAGGCTTTTACCAGCCCGCCCGTACCCAGCAGAATACCACCATAGTAGCGCACGACGACGGCAGTAATTTCTCCGACGCCGCTGCCCATCAATTGCGCAAGCATCGGCTTGCCTGCCGTTCCCGCCGGCTCGCCGTCGTCTGAAAAGCCCAGTTGCTGTGAGTCGTCCGGCGCCCCCGCCACCCACGCCACACAATGGTGGCGCGCATCAGGGTGCTCAGCTCTGACTGACTCAACAAACGCTTTCGCCGCGTCTACGCCATCGGTATGCGCCAATAGCGTAATAAAGCGGCTTTTTTTGATCTCTTCAACAACGGTGACCGGCGCTGCAGGGATTAACCAACTGTCCATTACGCCAGTTTTAAATCCCGCGTCATGTTTTCCACGCCGTTTTCGTGGATGACCACGTTATCTTCAATGCGAATACCGCCGAAAGGCTTGAGCGCTTCAATTTTCTGCCAGTTGAAGTGCTTGCTGAACGGCCCTTCGCGCCACGGCGCTAACAGCGATTCGATGAAGTAAATCCCCGGTTCGATGGTCAACACCATTCGCGGCTGTAACACACGCGTGCAGCGCAGATACGGGTATTTGGACGGCGCGGCGAGATGCGTACCGGAATCATCCTGCATAAACCCGGCCACATCGTGTACCTGCAGACCCAACGGATGACCAATACCGTGCGGCATAAACGGCCCGGTGAGATCATTTTCCACCATCGCCTCTTCACTCATGTCGGTAATGATTTGATGTTTACGCAGCAGCTTCGCGATGCGCTGATGGAACTGAATATGATAATCCACATAGCTGACGCCCGCCTTCATGGTAGCGATCAGCGCCAACTGTTCATCGTTAACATCTTTCACCAGATGGGCGTAGTCGTTATCGCTTTTCGCCGACCAGGTCCGCGTCAGATCCGCCGCGTAGCCGTTGTATTCCGCGCCCGCATCCAGCAGGAAACTGCGCATTTCAGATGGTGCCTGATGATCCAGTTTCGTGTAATGCAGCACGGCGGCATGTTCGTTCAGCGCCACAATGTTGCTGTATGGAACATCGGTATCGCGATGTCCCGTAGCGGTCAGGTACGCCAGGTTGATGTCAAACTCGCTCATGCCGGAACGGAAGGCCTCTTCCGCCGCCCGATGACCGCTCACCGCCATTTTCTGCGCTTCGCGCATACAGGCCAGTTCATAATCCGTTTTATAGGCGCGGTAGTAATGCAGATAGTCGATAACACCTTTCGGGTTGATGTTGCTGGCGGCGATATCCAATTGTAGCGCGCGCTCAGGAACCGGGCCGATATAGCCGATATTGCCACGCGCGGCAGGCAGCTGGCTGCCGATGCCATCCGCTTTCGGCAAGGCGACGACCTCGACTTCTTCCGTCCAGAAGGACGTTGGCAGCGGTTCAACGTTATGCCAGTAATCGACCGGCAGATAAAACCACAATTTGGGTTTGTTGACGCCATCGACCAGCAGCCAGCAATTTGGAACCTGAGTTACCGGCACCCACGCTTTAAACTGCGGATTGACCTTAAACGGATAAGGGTGATCGTCGAGAAAGACGTTGAATTGCTCGCCGGAGTGAATAAGTAACGCATCCAGCTTAAAGCGCGCCAGAACATCGCGCGTCCGTTCTTGTAAGGTAACAATATGATTTTTATAGAGCGCGGCCAGTGATTCCATTTTTTACCCTTCTGTTTTTTTGACCTCAAGTTCCCGCATCTTAGCACATCGCCCCACGAGAGCGTGATCTCTGCCGAGCGTGATCACATCGGCATTTCTTTAATCATTTATTTGCATTTTATTAACACAAAATACACACTTCGCTTCATCTGGTACGACCAGATCACCTTGTGGATTCAGGAGACTGACATGCTTTATAAAGGCGACACCCTGTACCTCGACTGGCTGGAAGATGGCATCGCCGAACTGGTGTTCGATGCTCCAGGCTCGGTCAACAAACTCGACACCACAACCGTCGCCAGCCTCGGCCAGGCGCTTGAGGTGCTGGAAAAGCAACACGATTTAAAAGGGCTGCTGCTGCGCTCGAATAAAGCGGCCTTTATTGTCGGCGCGGACATCACCGAATTTCTTTCACTGTTCCTCGTCCCCGAAGAGCAGTTAAGCCAATGGCTGCATTTCGCTAATAGCGTCTTTAACCGTCTGGAAGATTTACCCGTACCGACCCTTGCCGCCGTAAACGGCTATGCGCTGGGCGGCGGGTGCGAATGCGTGCTGGCCACCGATTACCGTCTGGCGACGCCAGACCTCCGTATCGGTCTGCCGGAAACTAAACTGGGCATCATGCCGGGTTTCGGCGGCTCCGTTCGTCTGCCGCGTATGCTGGGCGCAGACAGCGCTCTGGAGATTATCGCGGCAGGTAAAGATGTCGGTGCTGAGCACGCGCTGAAAATCGGCCTTGTGGACGGCGTGGTCAAACAAGAGAAGCTAATTGAAGGCGCGATAGCGGTGTTACGCCAGGCCATTACCGGCGATCTCGACTGGAGAGCTAAACGCCAGCCGAAACTGGAACCGTTGAAACTCAGCAAAATTGAAGCGGCGATGAGCTTTACCATCGCTAAAGGCATGGTCGCACAAACGGCGGGTAAACATTATCCGGCGCCGATGACCGCAGTGAAAACCATTGAAGCCGCCGCGCGTTTTGGTCGTGAAGAAGCGCTGAATCTGGAAAATAAAAGCTTTGTTCCGCTGGCGCATACCAATGAGGCTCGTGCGCTGGTCGGTATCTTCCTCAACGATCAATATGTAAAAGGTAAAGCCAAAAAGCTGACCAAAGATATTGAGACGCCGAAACAGGCAGCCGTACTGGGCGCGGGCATTATGGGCGGCGGTATCGCTTACCAGTCGGCCTGGAAAGGCGTACCGGTCATCATGAAAGATATCAACGATAAATCGTTGAACCTCGGCATGACCGAAGCGGCCAAGCTGCTGAACAAACAGCTGGAGCGCGGCAAGATCGACGGTCTGAAGCTGGCGGGCGTCATTTCGACCATCCACCCGACTCTCGATTATGCCGGTTTCGATCGCGTAGATGTTGTTGTCGAAGCGGTAGTCGAAAATCCGAAAGTCAAAAAAGCGGTACTGGCGGAAACCGAGCAGAAAGTGCGCCCGGAAACCGTGCTGGCCTCAAATACCTCCACCATCCCAATTGGCGAACTGGCAAGCGCCCTGGAACGTCCGGAAAACTTTTGCGGAATGCACTTCTTCAACCCGGTACACCGGATGCCGCTGGTTGAAATCATTCGCGGCGAGAAGAGTTCAGACGAAACCATTGCCAAAGTCGTCGCCTGGGCCAGCAAAATGGGCAAGACACCGATTGTAGTCAACGACTGCCCCGGCTTCTTTGTTAACCGCGTGCTGTTCCCCTATTTCGCCGGTTTCAGTCAACTGCTGCGCGACGGCGCGGATTTCCGCAAAGTCGATAAAGTGATGGAAAAACAGTTCGGCTGGCCGATGGGCCCGGCCTATTTGCTGGATGTTGTCGGCATTGATACCGCGCATCACGCGCAGGCGGTAATGGCGGCAGGCTTCCCGCAACGGATGCAGAAAGAGTATCGCGACGCGATCGACGCGCTGTTTGACGCCAGCCGTTTTGGGCAAAAAAACGGTCTGGGCTTCTGGCGCTATAAAGAAGACAGCAAGGGTAAGCCGAAGAAAGAAGAAGATGCCGCGGTGGATGACCTGCTGGCAAGCGTCAGTCAGCCGAAACGCGACTTCAGCGACGACGAGATAATCGCCCGTATGATGATCCCGATGATTAACGAAGTGGTTCGCTGTCTGGAAGAAGGCATTATCGCAAGCCCGGCGGAAGCCGATATGGCGCTGGTCTACGGCCTGGGCTTCCCTCCGTTCCACGGCGGCGCATTCCGCTGGCTGGATACACAGGGCAGCGCGAAATATCTTGATATGGCGCAGCAGTATCAACACCTCGGCCCGCTGTATGAAGTGCCGGAAGGGCTGCGTGATAAAGCGCGCCATAACGAACCGTATTATCCCCCGGTTGAACCAGCCCGTCCGGTTGGTTCTCTGAAAACGGCTTAAGGAGTCACAATGGAACAGGTTGTCATTGTCGATGCTATTCGCACCCCGATGGGCCGTTCGAAGGGCGGCGCGTTTCGCAACGTGCGGGCAGAAGATCTCTCCGCCCACTTAATGCGTAGCCTGCTGGCGCGTAATCCGTCGCTTACAGCGGCGACCCTCGATGATATTTACTGGGGCTGCGTACAACAAACGCTGGAGCAAGGCTTCAACATTGCCCGTAACGCCGCGCTGCTGGCAGAAATTCCCCATTCGGTACCGGCGGTCACCGTCAACCGTCTGTGTGGTTCCTCGATGCAGGCGTTACACGATGCAGCGCGAATGATCATGACCGGCGATGCGCAGGTTTGTCTGGTTGGCGGCGTGGAGCATATGGGGCACGTGCCGATGAGCCACGGCGTGGATTTTCACCCGGGTCTGAGTCGCAACGTCGCCAAAGCGGCAGGGATGATGGGGCTAACGGCGGAAATGCTCTCCCGCCTGCACGGCATTAGCAGGGAAATGCAGGACCAGTTCGCCGCGCGTTCTCACGCTCGCGCCTGGGCCGCCACCCAGTCTGGCGCATTCAAAACGGAGATTATCCCGACTGGCGGTCATGATGCAGACGGCGTGTTGAAGCAGTTTAACTACGATGAAGTGATCCGCCCGGAAACCACGGTCGAAGCGCTATCAACGCTGCGTCCGGCATTTGATCCGGTTAGTGGCACGGTCACGGCGGGCACCTCATCCGCGCTTTCCGATGGCGCAGCCGCCATGCTGGTAATGAGCGAAAGTCGTGCCCGTGAGCTGGGTCTGAAACCTCGCGCCCGTATTCGCTCAATGGCAGTGGTGGGTTGTGATCCGTCAATTATGGGTTACGGGCCGGTTCCGGCGTCAAAACTGGCGTTGAAAAAAGCGGGACTGTCGGCCAGCGATATCGATGTGTTTGAGATGAACGAAGCGTTTGCCGCACAGATCCTGCCATGCATTAAGGATCTGGGATTGATGGAGCAGATAGACGAGAAGATCAACCTCAACGGCGGTGCGATCGCGCTTGGTCATCCGCTCGGCTGCTCCGGAGCACGTATCAGCACCACGCTTATCAACATGATGGAGCGCAAAGACGCGCAGTTTGGTCTGGCGACGATGTGTATTGGTCTGGGTCAGGGCATCGCCACGGTGTTTGAGCGGGTTTAATCAAAGATAATATCCCCTAAATAACTCGCATTGCAGCGCAGCGGCAACTGAGCGAATCCCCGGGCACATAGATAACTATGTGCCCGGGGTGAGCAAAGGCAGCCAACAAAGAGGCTGCGCGAATTATGACGGGAAACAGTTTAGTTGCCGTTTTTCCCGCCCGTCAGGGGCGGGTTTTTTCACCGTATGGCCCGTTCTACTCAGTAAGCGCTTTGGTCAGGCTAAATGGCATAGCTTGATATCCACGCGCACCATGTATTTGCATTTCGACCGCAGGTTCTTTTTCTCCCCATCTGAACTCTTCCAGATACGGATTAGGCAAGCTGGTAAATGCGCCTACCGACAAATCAAACGCACCACCTGCTGTTGCGGAATACACGAACACAGAATTCTTGTCAGTCTGGTACTCGGTGATAGAGGTTACCGGGCTAAACCACTCGTTCCCGCGCTCTTTACCGTATTGCCAGATCTGTTGGACTGTCTTGTTTTTCTGGTCGATTTTGTAAATCACGGAGCGGCTGTATTTCATACTCTGCATAGCAGGCTGTTCTAAGCCGCGGCCATCGCCATTGTCGAAAGCGGAAAGGTATAAGATATCGCCTTTACTCTTACTATCAATTTTAAAGGCCGTATGTTGCGTCCATGTCCAGTCGAAGTCACCCTCGCAGCCACTGTCCTGGCAGGCGATTTTTTGGCCTTTGCTATCCACTGGCGTCAGAATTGCGGCATTAAATGGCGCTTTCCAGCCAGCAGGCGTACCCAGTATCCACTTCACTTTCTTATCGCGGCCGATTTTGATAATCGCACTCTGGTGGCGGGAGCTGATGATGATGGAATCATCTTCACTGTCATAGTCGACGCTGTTGACATGCGCCCAGTTGCGGCCAGCCCCACTACCCACGATATCCCCGAATTTGTCGGAGGAGTCCAGCGCCGCCAGATCTTCTTCGCTCAACGTATGGCCGGACTGGCTGGCATCGATATTCAGGCACACAGCGCCCTGATCGAGGGTTTTCATTATCACATCACGATAAGGATCGAGGATATCAAACAGACGCCATTCATCCACTACCACGCCGTTCTGATCAACTTCGGCAATCACATCACGCACGGTACGAACATTTTTCCCATCAGGGCGTTTATAGTTAGAGCTGGCTACACGCAGGAAGTAGTGACCGTTGGCCGCGTTATCCATTGAGTGTGAAAAATCGTTATAATTATCCGGCAGGCGGCGGTTGAAGATTTCACGCCCCATGATATCGTATTTCACATAACGCTGACCGTAGCCCCACGATAGTGCGCCATCCTGGTTTTGTTTAAAGCCCATCATAACGCCAGCACGATAAATTGACTTTAAATCATAAATTGAACTTGGATTCATAAACCAACGAATATCACCGGAGGTGTCGATAATAGCGTTAGCTGTAGTGAAGTTCCATTCTAATGCACCCCCAGTAGGGTTGTTCCAGACAGTACGCGTTCCATTCCCAGACTTATCTTTCGTATTATTCAAAAGATACAAGCGATCTTTAAATTCTGGGGAAACCTTTTTAACATCGATAGTAAAGAGTGCTGATTGTTCTTCTTTTGTACCCGCTGATTCAATATAGGTAGGCGGTGCATACATTTTATAGCTTTCTTTTATATTTTCGGTTTTACTACCCTGGATTCTTGTATATTCAACTTCAACGGTATTGACATAATCTGGGTAAAGACCAAAGACGGGAATACCGCCATACGTTAAAAGGTATTTATTATTAACTTTATACGCGATCTCCTGGCCATTTTCTTTGGGGACAATCCGTACATGCACGTCACGTAACTGGTAACCGCCATTACGAATAACGGCGGTTAGCGGCGCGATATCATAGGGGTTCATAACAACTTCGCCAATTTTTCCCTGGACCTGATAGTCCACTTTAGCGCCGCTGGCGCCGCCGATGGCGAAAGCAGTAGAAGGTACTGATGACAAAATTGCAACAGATAATGCGAGAGAAGTTAAAGCATATTTAAATTTCATAACACTCTCCATCTTATAAATAAATAACTAACTTTCCATTTTATGTTTCTTTTATAAAAATAAATGAAGCATATATAATTAACTATTTTTATTGATAGCCTCAGGACATAATATTACTTAATTTATTACACGCAATACAAAGCCTGTAGATATTCAATATCATAAGGTTTTATAGTTGACGATTAATTAATATTTAAGAGGACTTTTAGGTAGGCTAACGTAAAAAGGGACGCTACTGCGTCCCATAAAATAGTTAAATAAATGCGAACGCATCGCCAAACAGACGATCTTCCCGCGCGTTACGCTCATGACAGAACAGATCGCGGGCGATTTTCGCCATCTCAAAACGTCCGGCAATATAAATATCGTGCCCCGCCAGCGTACCATAATCCTGCAATACCGCCGTAAGTACCGTTCCTGTACGTCCACGCCAGCCTTCTTCCGGCTGCTCGACAACAGGTTCAATACGCAAATTCGGATGGTTAACAGAGAGTGCTTCCAGCTCAGAGAGATCATAGAGGTGCTTTTCTTCGCGACCACCCCAGTAAATGGTAACATCGCGGTTCGGGTTGCGCGCTAACGCCGTCAACAGGATGGAGCGCACATAAGAAAAGCCCGTACCGCCCGCGATCAGAATCAACGGACGCTCTTCATCGTCACGTAGCCAGGCGTCGCCATGCGGAATATCGACGACGATTTCCCGGTCTTTCAGAATTCGATCCATGACCGCCATCGCATACAGATTGAGCTCGGAAGCGCCAATGTGTAATTCAATAAACCCTTTCTCGTCCGGCGTTGAGGCCATCGAAAACGGGCGTTTGTCACGCTCGTCCATTACGACCATCAAATACTGACCAGCGCGGAATGAAAACGCCGCGTCCGGCACTAAACGAACCCGATATACGGTATCGGTGATAGCTTCTACCGAGGTCACTTTACAGCTTAAGGTTGTCATGCGCTCCCTCTGTCGGGTGTCGGGTCAATACCGACATTTTTCAAGCCGAGTCGCCACAGCCTGAAATGTCGATGTCCGCTTTCAGTTATTTAAAGATAGCCAGCTCATCCCAAATCGCATCAATACGCGCGGTAACTTCAGGATCTTTAACAATAGGACGACCCCACTCGCGTTGGGTTTCGCCCGGCCATTTGTTTGTGGCATCCAGCCCCATTTTTGAACCCAGCCCGGAGACCGGCGAGGCAAAATCCAGGTAGTCAATCGGCGTATTTTCAACCAGCACCGTATCCCGCGCAGGGTCCATACGGGTGGTAATCGCCCAGATCACATCATTCCAGTCGCGTGCGTTAACGTCATCATCGCAAACGATAACAAATTTCGTATACATAAACTGGCGCAAAAACGACCAGACGCCCATCATGACGCGTTTCGCATGACCAGCGTACTGCTTTTTCATCGTCACTACCGCCAGGCGGTAAGAACACCCTTCCGGCGGCAGATAAAAGTCGACGATTTCCGGAAACTGTTTTTGCAGAATAGGCACGAAGACTTCATTGAGCGCCACCCCTAATACCGCAGGCTCATCGGGCGGACGCCCGGTATAGGTGGAGTGATAGATGGCATCCTCACGCTGCGTAATATGCGTGACGGTAAAGACCGGAAAGCTATCCACTTCATTATAATAGCCCGTATGATCGCCATACGGTCCTTCCGGCGCCATCTCTCCCGGCTCAATGTAACCTTCAAGGATAATCTCGGCGCTGGCAGGCACTTCCAGATCGTTAGAAAGGCATTTAACCACTTCCGTTTTCGTGCCGCGCAGCAGGCCCGCAAAGGCATACTCCGACAGAGTATCGGGAACAGGAGTCACGGCGCCAAGAATCGTCGCCGGATCGGCGCCCAATGCGACGGAGACCGGGAAACGTTCACCCGGACGCGCGGCTAACCACTCCTGAAAATCCAGCGCGCCGCCGCGGTGAGACAGCCAGCGCATAATCAGCTTATTTTTACCTATCAACTGCTGACGATAAATGCCCAGGTTTTGCCGCTCTTTGTGCGGACCACGCGTTACCGTCAGTCCCCAGGTAATCAGCGGCGCGGCGTCGTCCGGCCAACAGGTCATGACTGGAAGACGCGTTAAATCGACATCATCGCCAGACGCGATTTTCTGCTGGCAAGGCGCGCCGCGTAACCGTTTCGTCGGCATATTCAGCACTTGCTTAAACTGCGGCAGCTTGTCAAACAGATCGCGAAAGCCTTTCGGCGGCTCAGGTTCTTTCAGAAACGCTAATAATTTACCCACTTCCCGTAATGCGGAAACATCATCCTGCCCCATGCCCATCGCCACGCGTTTTGGCGTGCCAAAAAGGTTGCACAGCACCGGCATGGCGTAACCTTTAGGATTTTCAAACAGCAACGCCGGTCCACCGGCACGCAGCGTGCGGTCAGCGATTTCCGTGATTTCCAGATGAGGATCCACAGGTAGCGTGATGCGTTTTAGTTCCCCCTGCTGCTCAAGTAGCGTCAGGAAGTCGCGTAAATCGTGATATTTCATGGCGTCCATTGTAGCCTCTTGGTAAGCGCATCATTATACGGCGTTCATCATCGGGATGCTGTATTTTTGTTAAATTAGCGTGAACTCTGGCAACCAACGCTAATCCAGATACGGCTTAAAGGATGAAGTGTATAATTAACTTCGCGCATGGCTTTTGCTATGCTTGCGCCCCGAACAAGCGGATAAGAGTCATTATGCAATCCTGGTATTTACTGTACTGCAAACGCGGGCAACTTCAGCGTGCTCAGGAACACCTCGAAAGACAAGCGGTAAGTTGCCTGACACCGATGATCACCCTGGAAAAAATGGTACGCGGAAAACGTACCTCCGTCAGCGAACCGCTCTTTCCTAATTATCTGTTCGTTGAATTTGATCCGGAAGTGATACATACCACTACAATCAACGCCACGCGCGGCGTCAGCCATTTTGTGCGCTTTGGCGCGCATCCTGCGATCGTGCCTTCCAGCGTTATTCATCAGCTTTCTATCTACAAGCCCGAAGGCGTTGTCGATCCTGAAACCCCCTATCCCGGCGATAGCGTCATCATCACGGAAGGCGCATTTGAAGGGCTGAAAGCGATTTTTACCGAACCGGATGGCGAAACGCGTTCGATGTTACTGCTTAATTTACTCAATAAAGAAGTGAAGCAGAGCGTAAAAAACACCGGTTTTCGCAAGATTTAGCGATCGTTCAGAATACGACCTCAAATAAGGTTCTGGCGTTGGCATCTGTCATCGCCGCTAACCATTGCGGATCTTCACCACGCCATAGCGCAATGCGCTCCAGGATGTGAGGCAGATACGCGGGCTCGTTGCGTCGTGACGTTGGTTTCGGCGTAAGATCGCGAGGCAACAGATACGGCGCGTCGGTTTCTATCAGTAGCTTTTCCGCTGGAATAAACGGTAAGAGTTCACGTAGCTCAAGCCCGCGTCGTTCGTCGCAAACCCACCCGGTAATACCGATATAGAGCCCTCTATCCACACAGGCCTGCATTTGCTGGCGTGAACCGGTAAAGCAGTGCAGTATTGCACCAGGAAGACTATCCAGCCAGGGCTCAAGCAATGCCAGAAATCGCTCATGCGCGTCCCGGCAGTGCATAAAGATTGGCATCTGTAATTCGGCGGCAATTTGTAGCTGCGCCTGAAAGGCACGCTCCTGCTCCTGCGGCGTGGAAAAATTGCGATTGAAATCCAGCCCGCACTCACCGATAGCGACGACTTCCGGCTGGTTCGCCAGCGCAATAATGGCGTCTTCAGACGCGGATGACCACTGACTGCTGTCATGGGGATGGACGCCAGCCGTCGACCAACAATGGGGGTAGCGCCGCGCCAGTTTTAACGCCTGCTGACTTTCATGGATGTTCGTTCCGGTCAGTAGCATACCTTTTACTCCCGCCGCAAACGCACGGGCGACCACATCATCACGATCTTTTGCAAACTGGCTACTGGTTAAATTAACGCCAATATCAAACATGCTTGCCCCCATATGACAACCGCCCTGGCGGGCGGTTGTGTTTAGTCTTCAGTGTGCTCGGCCTTTTCGGTTTCGGCCTCGTTATCTTCGTCGCGCGTCCGTCGCTTACCGACATAAAAGCGTGAGCAGAAAACGCCAATTTCAAACAGGCAGTACATCGGTATCGCCAACAACGTTTGCGAGAAAACATCTGGCGGCGTAAGCAGCATTCCCACAATGAATGCCCCGACCAGGATATAAGGCCGTTTTTTACGCAAATCTTCTGGCGTGGTGATGCCCATCCAGCACAGCAACACAATCGCCACCGGCACTTCAAAGGCTACGCCAAAGGCCATAAAAAGCGCCATGACAAAGCTAAGATAGCTGGCGATATCTGTCGAAACCTGTACCCCTTCCGGCGCCGTATGCGTCAGAAAACCAAAGGCCAAAGGGAATACGACAAAATAGGCGAAGGCCATACCAATGTAGAAAAGCAGCGAGCTGGATACCAGCAGCGGTACGACCAGACGACGCTCATGCTTATACAGCGCCGGGGCGATAAAGGCCCAAACCTGGTACAAAATGACAGGCGCGGATAAGATCAAAGACACCATGAAGGTGAGTTTGATAGGCGTAAAAAACGGCGACGCCACATCCGTCGCAATCATTGTCGCCCCTTGCGGCATCTGTTTAATCAGCGGTGCGGCGACTAAATGATAAATATCATTGGCGAAATAAATTAACGCCAAAAAAATCAGAAGTACTGCGACGATGCAGTTTAGCAGGCGCTTACGCAACTCGATCAGATGCGTGATAAGCGGTTGAGTATCTTCTACAGCCATGTTTACGGTTTATCACTCGACGAGGGGGAAGATTCGACAACAGGCGCAGCGGATTTCTTCTCGGCGTCTATCGTGGCTACGGAAGCGGTTTCCGTCGACTCAGGCACGTTAGCTTTAACGGGCTCCGGCTTTTGTTCCGGCGCGCTCGCCTGTGTTTCAGCGGCGGCAGGGGTGACGCCCTCATGCTGCGTTTCGTTCCCTTTTACCACCGGATTATGGATGGTATGCGCTTCATCGCTCGCTTGTTCGGGATCGTTAGCGCTGTAGGTGCGTTTCATCGACTCCGCCGCCTGGCGCAGTTCATCCATAGATGCTTTCAGCTCGGGAGTCAGATTTTCCAGGCTCGCCTTTTCGACTTTTTTCAGACTGTCCTGGAACTCCTGAAGTTTCAGTTCCTGAGTCAGTTCATTCTGAACCGTTGTCGCAAGGGACCGCAACGCGCGAATCCAGCCCGCTACCGTTTTTACCGCTACTGGCAATCGTTGCGGCCCCAACACAATGAGGCCGATAACGAACACTAACAGCAGTTCGCTAAAACCGATATCAAACACGGATTATACCTGCTCTTTATCTTGGCTTTTAGCGTCTTCCTTTTTCGCTTCGCCTTGCTTATCCGCGATAGATTTAGCGGTAAAATCAGCGTCCTGACTGGTTTTATCCTGTTTGGCATCATCATCGCTCATGGCCTTTTTAAAGCCTTTGATAGACGCGCCAAGATCGGAACCGATGGAACCGAGTTTTTTGGTGCCGAACAGCAGTACGACGATAACGGCAACAATCAACAACTGCCAAATACTGATACCACCCATACATGTTCCTCTGTGATAGATGATGAATTAATAGGGCCGCATTATACACATTATCCTTCGCGCTGCCTCTTTGTTAGCCGCTTTCGCCCGCCCTATTCACATACTTTTACATACGACCGGGACGACATTGACTTGCGGCCTGAGTACTGCCTCGAGTGATAATATGTACCTGCGTGACACAACCGGCGTTGAGCGATAAAAAATCTCAACGAGTTTTACGCCAGCCAACCAGCCAGACAACTACGCCGCCGACCATGAGCCAGCCAGGCATCAATCCCCATTCAGGGCGGTTGACGAGTAAGAATGACCCGCTCAGTAACAGCGTTGCGCCAATTCCCAATAAATAACGAGACTGACTTTGGCGCACATGGTTTACCTGTAACTCGCGCGCAATCTTATCAACACTGTGCTGTAAATATTTGCCCTGGCGCAAACTGTCGTACACCAGTTCAGGTATTTCTGGCATTTTTTCGACCCAGAACGGCGCTTTTTCTTTAAGAGCCCGCGTGAGAGCCGGAATACCCACCTGATCTTTGATCCAGGACTCAAGAAACGGCTTCGCCGTTTTCCACAAATCAAGCTGAGGATAAAGTTGCCGCCCAACCCCTTCAACATACAATAATGTTTTCTGCAACAACACCAGTTGCGGCTGGACTTCCATGTTAAATCGACGCGCTGTATTGAAAAGGTTTAACAACACATGACCAAACGAGATTTCCGCGAGCGGCTTTTCAAAAATAGGTTCACAGACGGTGCGGATGGCAAACTCAAAATCTTCAACGTTGGTATCTGGCGGAACCCAGCCTGAATCGACATGCAGCTCCGCCACCTTTCGGTAATCGCGATTAAAGAACGCGATAAAGTTTTCAGCCAGATAACGCTTATCTTCTTTGTTTAGCGACCCGACGATACCGCAGTCAATGCCGATATATTGCGGATTTTCAGGGTGTTCATGGCTGACAAAAATATTTCCCGGATGCATGTCCGCATGGAAAAAGCTGTCGCGGAAAACCTGGGTGAAGAAAACTTTAACCCCGCGTTCCGCCAGCAGTTTCATGTTGGTGCCGTTCTTTTCCAGCGCCGCCACATCCGAAACCGGAATGCCGTATATCCGCTCCATCACCATCATGTTCTGGCTACAGTAATCGGAGTACACCTCCGGGATATACAGCATGGGACTATTTTCAAAATTGCGGCGTAACTGAATCGCGTTGGCCGATTCCCGTAGCAGATTCAGCTCATCGATCAGCGTTTTCTCATACTCACGCACCACTTCCGTCGGACGCAGACGACGCCCATCCGGCAACAGGCGTGGCACCCAGCGAGCAAGGCGATAAATCAGTTTCAGGTCTGCCTGAATTACCGGCAAAATATCCGGGCGAATGACCTTAATAACCACTTCTTTACCGTTTGATTTCAATCGCGCGGTATGTACCTGGGCGATTGACGCCGACGCTAAAGGCTGGATATCAAAGTCGTCAAACCAGGCTTCGACAGGTAGCCCCCCCATCGCCTCTTCAATCTGGGCTTTCGCCAGCCGACCATCGAATGGCGCGACTTTATCCTGGAGCAAAGCGAGCTGATCGGCGATTTGCGGCGGGAACAGGTCACGGCGCGTGGAGAGCATCTGACCAAATTTGATCCAGACCGGTCCCAGCTCTTGCAACGCCAGTCTTAATCGTTCACCCAGCAATTTATCTTTATGCCGGTTTGGCATCCAGAACAGCGAATAGCGCCATAATCGGAGTGGCAGTGTAAGACGCATTCGGGGGATGAGTTCATCAAGGCCGTAGCTTAGAAACGTGCGGATGATGAAATATAGGCGCCGTACTTCACCTGGCGTCATTTGGCCTCCAGTTTTTCCAGCCGTGTGGTCAGAGAATCTACGGCGCGCTCAACAGCCGCGGTTTCTTCGGCAAACCATGCGACTTCCAGCGGGCCAGGCGCCATACGCCACTCTTCAGTGATCGCTTCAGCGGCATAACGCTGCTGGCGTTGAAACCCGTGGCGCAGGAATTTAGCCCCGCCACGCACGACCTTACCGATACTTTCCGCCGCAATATCACCCGTGTATGGCGCCAACAGCTCCGCAGGATCGAATTCGGCGAGATCGGCGAGCGCCACAAAATTTTGCACGACCTGAATATCGCCCTGCACTTCCAGTTCGCCGCTGCGAATAAGCGCGGCCAACTGCTGACGATCGCGTAGTTTTGGCAAAACGCTAGCTTGAGTGATTACCGTACAGTCCGCTTCGCCTTCCCATGCCCCCAGCACATCAACCTGGCGTTCGCTGAATACCAGGACTAATGGCGTCGAAAATCCCTTTAGTTTCACACACAGTACTTTTCCCTGTAAGCGCGTTCTGGCTGATTTCAGCGCTGGCGAACGATACAGAAACGTATTGAGGAGACCTTCAATTCCTGCGGTCACTAAGGGTTTAAAAGGCATTCCACCCTCCTAGAATTTATAACCACGGTGCAATGCCACAACGCCCGCCGTCAGATTGTAATAATCCACGCTCTCAAATCCGGCGTCCTGCATCATGGCTTTTAAGGTATCCTGATCGGGATGCATACGGATGGATTCCGCGAGATACCGATAGCTATCCGCATCGTTCGCGACCATCGAGCCAATACGCGGTAAAATATGGAAAGAATAGGCGTCATACGCTTTACTCAGCGGCTCAATGATAGGCTTGGAAAATTCAAGCACCAGTAAACGTCCGCCGGGTTTCAACACACGGAACATTGACCGCAGCGCTTTTTCTTTTTCCGTTACATTGCGCAAACCAAACGAAATGGTAATGCAATCAAACGTATTATCAGGGAAAGGCAGAGCTTCGGCATTCGCCTGCACATACTCTACGTTGCCGATCACGCCGATATTACGCAGCTTCTCACGCCCCATTTTGAGCATAGAATCATTAATATCCGCCAGGATAACTTTGCCAGTTTCCCCGACCATACGTGAAAATTTCGCGGTAAGATCGCCCGTACCGCCCGCTAAATCGAGAACGGTTTGTCCACGACGCACGCCACTGCAATCAATGGTGAAGCGCTTCCACAAACGATGAATGCCAAATGACATTAAATCATTCATCACATCGTACTTTGACGCCACAGAATGAAAAACGTGGGCCACCATGTCAGCTTTCTGCTCTTTAGCGACGGTCTGAAAGCCAAAGTGCGTCGTTTCTTGTGAATCTTCCACCATCTCAGTGCCTGCTTATCGATAAAAATGTTCAAGAAGTGTAACAGATTGGGCCAATTTGCCCTACTCTGCGCCAGGACTAAACTACTCCGTATGGGTTAACTTAACTGCTGCTTCACCCGTTCATCATTGGGATAATGTTCATCCTGCCGCCCTTCAGGGATCGATCGTAAACGATATTCTTCATCTTGCGTAACGGCCTGTTCCGCTAAATCCGGATTAATCTCGCGTTTGATTTCCACGCCTAGCCCCCGGAAGGCCTCCGCCTGCGCCAAAACGTTGCCACGCCCCGACGCAAGTTTTTTCATCGCCTGGCGGTAGTTATCCTGCGCTTTATCCAGACTCTGACCGATCGCTGACATATCATCAACGAACAATCGCATTTTATCGTAGAGCTTACTGGCTCTGTCCGCGATGTGCTGCGCATTGCGGCTCTGGTGTTCATAGCGCCACAGGTTGGCGATTGTCCGTAACGCCACCAGCAGCGTCGTGGGGCTTACCAGCATAATGTTATTTTTTAGCGCCTCGGTTATCAGTTCGGGCTGTTTATCTAACGCCAGCAGGAAAGCGGGTTCTACGGGGATAAACATCAGAACATAGTCCAGCGAGCGGAGGCCGGGAAGCTGCTGGTAGTCTTTACGCCCCAGTAAGCGAATATGATTGCGCACCGAGGCGATGTGCTCTTGTAAAGCGGCCTCGCGCGTGTAGTCATCTTCAGCGTTAAAGTAACGCTCGTAGGCGACCAACGTCATTTTAGCGTCGATGACCACATCTTTGCCCTGCGGCAAGCGGACGATGACATCCGGCTGCATCCGCGAGCGCGCATCGTTCTCAATACTGACCTGGGTTTCGTATTCGTAGCCTTCACGCAGTCCGGATGCCTCCAGCACCCGCGCCAGCACAACTTCGCCCCAGTTTCCTTGCGCCTTATTGTCCCCTTTCAGGGCGCGCGTCAGGTTGATCGCTTCCTGCGCCATTTGCGCGTTAAGCTGCTGCAAATTACGAATTTCGTGCGCCAGCGTATGCCGCTCCTGCGCTTCTTTGCCAAAACTCTCCTGAACCTGGCGGCGAAAACCGTCCAGTTGCTCACGCAGCGGCGTCAGCAGGCTATTCAGGCTTTGTCGGTTTTGTTCGTCTACGCGACGATTACTGTGTTCAAAGATACGGTTCGCCAGATTTTCAAACTGCTCGCTTAAACGCTGTTCGCTGTTGATCATCTGACGGATTTTGTCTTCCGCGTGTTGCTGAGTCGCCTCCAGACGGGTCGTGACTTCACGCAGATCGGCTTCCAGAGAGGTATTAATACTGTGCAGGCTACGCAGTTCGTTATTAAGTAACTCGCACTCACTGCGCCAGTGCGCTTCTTGCGCTAATTGCTGCCGGGCCGCGCTAAGTTCGATATCCAGCTCACGCCGTTCTTCGATAAGATCGGCGCGGATTTGATCGGCGTGCGCTTTCGTCGCCAGCCAGCCAATCACCGCCCCAGCCGCCAGCGCCACGACGGCGCTTATCATAAGAGTAATATCCACAACACCTCTCCTGGAACCACACTGTCCTGCACAAAATAGAATTGTGCTGTATAAACGTCCAGTTTAAAAGGGATTTCCTGCGAGGCGCCACGCAAAAAGAAAAGGCCGAACGCGTCGGCCTTTGCAAAAGAGAGGAGAATTACAGCAGACGACGGGCCGCTTCCACGACGATTTTCACCGCGTGGCTTTCAGTTTGTTTCATCGTTTCCGCATTCGGAATCTCTTGTTGGGTACGGTTAACGATAACGCCCGCCACCATACCTGCGCGTAACCCCTGGCTTGCGCACATGGTTAACAGCGTAGCGGATTCCATTTCGTAGTTCATCACGCCCATCGCCTGCCACTCTTCCATAGAGCCTTTGAAGCGCCGAACAACGCGGCCAGAATAGGTGTCGTAACGTTCCTGACCCGGATAGAAAGTGTCGGAAGAGGCGGTTACGCCAACGTGAGTCGTGGCGCCAATCGATTTCGCGGCTTCAACCAGCGCAGTGGTGCAAGCAAAGTCGGCAACCGCCGGGAATTCCATCGGCGCAAAATGCAGGCTCGCCCCATCCAGACGTACGGATGCGGTCGTTACCAGAACGTCGCCGACGTTGATGTGCGGCTGAATAGCCCCCGTGGTGCCGATACGCAAGAAGGTACGAATACCCAGTTGCGCCAGTTCTTCCACGGCAATAGAGGTAGACGGGCCGCCGATACCGGTAGAGCAAACGATAACTGCTTTGCCATCCAGCTCAGCGCGCCAGGAGGTGAATTCGCGGTGAGATGCCAGCTTAACCGGCTTATCCATCAGCGCGGCGATCTTTTCCACACGCTCAGGATCGCCAGGGACGATGGCGAGCTGGGCCCCTTGTAAATCGTTTTTGGTGAGGCCGAGATGAAAAACATCAGACTTGGACATATAAAACTCCTCTGTGAATCGGGTTTGTCAGAAGAAGCAAAGAGACACTTTACCTAAGGCATAAAGATATTTTCGTGACAGCCATCACTATGACGTAAAACAATTGCACTCGTTTACCATTAAAAAGTGATGCGCATCACAATAAATAATCAGTATCGCCAGGCATTGCACAAAAGATAGCCGCTTTAAGGCAATGTGGTTTGTTACACACTGTCTATAGTTAAGATTGCGCTATTTTTTAAGGGTACGGAGAATACCATGACAACGACACATCCATCCGGCTTTGCACCTGCAGCTTCCCCACTTGCCCCTACGATGATTCATACGCCTGATGGGGCCATTAGCGCGGGGATAACGTCGATCCCCTCTCAGGGCGACGATATGCCAGCCTATTACGCCAGACCAAAAGCGAGCGATGGCGCGCTGCCTGTGGTCATTGTGGTACAGGAAATTTTTGGCGTACATGAACACATTCGCGATATTTGCCGACGACTGGCGCTGGAAGGCTATCTCGCTATCGCGCCGGAGCTCTATTTCCGCGAAGGCGACCCCAATGATTTCGCCGATATACCCACATTATTGAGCGGGCTGGTGGCTAAAGTACCCGATTCGCAAGTCCTTGCCGACCTGGATCACGTCGCCAGTTGGGCTTCGCGCAACGGCGGGGATGCGCATCGGCTGATGATCACCGGTTTTTGTTGGGGAGGCCGGATTACCTGGCTGTACGCCGCGCACAACCCACAGTTAAAAGCGGCGGTAGCGTGGTACGGCAAGCTGGTGGGCGACACGTCACTCAATTCGCCGAAGCATCCCGTTGACATTGCCACCGATCTTAACGCGCCGGTACTGGGTTTATACGGCGGGCAGGATACCAGTATTCCACAGGAGAGCGTGGAAACCATGCGTCAGGCGCTACGCGCCGCTAATGCGAAGGCGGAAATCGTGGTCTATCCCGATGCAGGGCACGCGTTTAATGCCGATTATCGTCCGGGCTACCACGAAGCCTCGGCGAAAGACGGCTGGCAAAGAATGCTGGAATGGTTCGCGCAGTACGGTGGGAAAAAAGGCTAACCACAGCGCATTACGATGTTTGTTGGGCCTACGAGACCGGAGTCGGTGTAGGCTCAACAAAGCGTCATCGCCACGTTAGCTATGCTTTACCACAGCATTTTTTATATTTTTTGCCGCTGCCGCAGGGACAGAGATGGTTACGACTGACGGCTCCTGTGTCTTTACGCGCGTCCTGCGCCAGCCAGCGCATGATCGATGCCATCGGATAGCCTTGCGCCAGCAGCTCCCGCCAGACATTCATATACGGCGTAACGTGCTGGAAAAAATGCTTATAGCCCGCACACAAGTAATTATGCGCAGGATGACCGGACGGCGAGACGGCAAAGCGATGCTTCGGACAGCCGCCATGACACGCAAAGCGGTAGTCACAGCGACGACAATCGGCGGTCAGGGTCTCCCGCTTGGCCTCGCCAAACGCAATAGCCCGCTCGCTATTATTTAAGGCTTTGATGCTGTGCTGGTGGATATTTCCCAGCAGATGCTCCGGGTAGACAAAGTGGTCGCAGTTGTAGAGATCGCCGTTCGACTCCAACGCGAAGGCATGTCCACAAGTCTCGGAATGTACACACAGTACCGGCTGCTGCGCCGTCCAGGCGGCTAACGCCACGTCAAACATCTGCACATAGACGCGGTCTACGTCGCGACGAACCCAGATATCAAAGATCTGGTTGAGAAATTCGCCATATTGCCACGACGGTACCGTCCATGGCGCCAGCGTCGCCGCGCTTTCGCCGGGCATCACCAGATTAAGTACCGATGAGTTATCGGTGCTCATTCGCTCTACCAGCGGGATAAACTGAATAAAACGCGATCCCGCCGCCAGAAGAAATTCGTAGACGTCTGCTGCATGACCGACGTTATGTTTTCCCACGACGGTTAAGGTATTAAAGTCGACATGGTGCGCTTTAAGCCGCGCCATTGCTGCGACGACCTGTTCATGAGTTCCTTTTCCAGCGCGATTAAGCCGATAGTGGTTGTGTAACGACGCCGGGCCGTCGATAGAGAGACCGATGAGAAAATGCTGTTCAGCGAAAAAGCGCGCCCACTCGTCATTCACCAGGATGCCGTTCGTCTGCAACGCATGAGTGATTTTTCGCCCATCGCCGTACTTTTCACATAATGCGACAACCCGACGGAAAAACGGTAGCCCCATCATGGTCGGTTCGCCGCCCTGCCAGGCAAAGTCAATGCGGTCGCCACTCTGCGCGGCAATATGCTGGCGTATAAATTGTTCCAGCGTCTCGTCCGACATCCGCCAGTTTTTATTGCGTTCCGGGTACAGCGCCTCTTTTTCAAGATAGAAGCAATATGTGCAATCAATATTGCAGATCGCGCCGCCGGGTTTGGCCATTACGTGACAACCTGCTACCGCCATGTCAGACATCTCCGTTAAAAAATAAGGTTCACCTGCGCCATGAGACAATGCGACGTTTATCGTCGCCAGGGAACATAACAGAATGGAAAACCTCGTTTTGTGCTATGAGAGCGCTGGGCGATCATGACAGGAAAAACGATCTGCGAGGCAATAAAATCCGCCGCGCTGCTTCCAGGGACGCTATCCGCCTGGTTGTCATTCATACGGAGAACCTTTTTATTATCAAGATCGCCAAATAGCCAGATCCTGAAAAAGACAGCGCGGAAAATAAGAAAAAGGGAAATGAGAAGAAAGAGGCGCTGTTAATCAGGTCAGACACGGGCGCTACCCGTCAAAGGGTAGCGCCGCATTGCTGCCGGATAAACGCAGCGGTCAGGATGGGCTATTTCGCCTGACGCAGATTATGCGCCGCTTTGACCATGTTCGCTAACGCCGCGCGGGTTTCCGGCCAACCGCGAGTTTTCAGACCGCAGTCCGGATTCACCCACAGGCGTTGTGCTGGAATACGCTGTGCCGCCTTCTTCAGCAGGGCTTCAATCCACTCGACGCTCGGCACGTTCGGCGAGTGAATATCGTACACGCCCGGCCCGATTTCGTTCGGGTAGTCGAACGCTTCGAACGACTCCAGCAACTCCATATCCGAGCGGGAGGTCTCAATGGTGATCACATCCGCGTCCAGCGCGGCGATCGAATCCATAATGTCGTTGAACTCGCAGTAACACATGTGGGTGTGGATCTGGGTTTCATCCTTCGCCACCGCCGCGTTAATGCGGAAGGCTTCCACACCCCATTCCAGATAGGCGTCCCAGTCGCTGCGACGCAGCGGTAGACCTTCGCGCAGCGCCGGTTCGTCAATCTGAATAATCCCAATCCCCGCCGCCTCCAGATCCGCGACTTCATCACGCAGCGCCAGCGCAATCTGTTTCGCAATCGTTTCGCGGGTCACGTCTTCGCGGGGGAATGACCAGCAAAGAATAGTCACCGGGCCGGTCAACATCCCTTTTACCGGCTTGTCGGTCAGCGACTGGGCATATTTCGCCCACTCCACGGTAATCGGTGCCGGACGGCTGATATCGCCAATCACTACCGGCGGTTTCACACAGCGGGAGCCATAGCTTTGCACCCAACCATTCTGGGTAAAGACGAAGCCGTCCAGATGCTCGCCGAAGTATTCCACCATGTCGTTTCGCTCGGCTTCGCCGTGTACCAGCACATCCAGCCCTAAACGCTCCTGCTCGATGATAGCCTGTTTGATATGTTCGGCGATGCCGGTGCGGTAGTTATTCGCGTCGAGGTTGCCCTTTTTGAAGTCCAGACGCAGGCCGCGAATTTCCGTGGTTTGCGGAAACGAACCGATAGTCGTCGTCGGCCAGGCGGGAAGTTTAAAGCGGGCGCGTTGCGCTTCAGCGCGCACCTCATACGGATTCTCACGCTGGCTGTCCTGCGCGGTGATCGCCGCCAGGCGTTTTTCTACTGCGGCATTATGTACGCGGCGGGAGTGACGACGAGCCTGAATCGGTGCGCTCCATTCCTCAAGCGCCGCCGTTTCGCCGCTGTTCAGCGCATCGCGCAGCAACGCCAGTTCACCGCATTTTTGCAGCGCAAAGGCAAACCAGCTTTTAACTTCCGTATCCAGACGCGTTTCGACGCTGAGATCGATCGGGCTGTGCAGCAAAGAGCAGGAGGATGCTACCCACAGCGCGCGTTTGCCCACAAGGGCGTTAATCTGCGCGTATTTTTCGGTCAAATCGGCGCGCCAGACATTACGCCCGTTAATCAAGCCTGCGGAAAGCAGCCAGTCGACCGGCAGACGTTGATGCAGTTCCGCTACATCATCTTTGCCATGAATGAGGTCAACATGTAGCCCCTGTACCGGTAGCGCGATAATAGTGTCCAGGTTTGGCGTCACGCCTTCAAAATAGGTCGTCAGCAACAGCTTCACCTGGCCGGCGAGCGCGTCGTAAGCCGGTTTGAAGGCATCCAGCCACACCTGCGGCAGTTCCAGCACCAGTGCTGGCTCATCAATTTGGACCCACTCAATACCACGTTTTGCCAGTTCAGCCAGTACGTGCTGATACACCGGCAAAATGTCTTTCAGCAACGTCAGGCGGTCAAACGGCTCGCCTTTCACTTTACCCAGCCACAGATACGTGACAGGCCCCAGCAGTACGGGTTTGATCTTATGCCCCAGCGCCAGCGCTTCGTCCACTTCCTCCAGCAACTGTGTCCAGGTGAGTCTGAACTGCTGGCCTTTGCTGAACTCCGGTACTATGTAGTGATAGTTAGTATTAAACCATTTGGTCATTTCCGCTGCCGCCGCCGGTTCGCCGGTTGGCGCGCGACCGCGGCCAATGCGGAACAGAGTGTCGATGTCCACGGAACCGTCGTTGTTCTGATGACGAGCCGGCACATTGCCTAACAGCAGGCTGGTGGTCAGAACATGGTCGTACCAGGCAAAGTCGCCTACCGGTAACAGGTCAATACCCGCTTGTTTCTGCTGCTCCCAGTGACGCGCGCGCAGTTCGCGGCCCACCGCCAGTAACGCTTCACGCGTTGAGTTCCCCGCCCAGTAGCTCTCTTGCGCTTTTTTCAACTCGCGACGCAGGCCAACGCGAGGAAAACCGAGGGTATGAGTCAATATTGTCATTTTACTTCCTCTCTTATTTTATTGAATCTGAAAGTAAAACTCTAAATAGTTCGCCTTGCAGGAAGGCGGCGACACAGCGCATCCCCAGGAGCTTACTGAAGTAAGTGACTGGGGTAAGCAAGGAAGCCAACGCATCTGCAAGTCGAAATATGACGAGTTTTAGACGTCTGGATGTTTACACATCCATAATGTAAAGGTACTGTATATTCCTCAAGCGCAATTTGTTCATGGCGAAGTGAAGGACTTTCATGATCGAAATTAAACATCTGAAAACACTCCAGGCATTGCGGAATAGTGGATCGCTGGCTGCCGCGGCGGCGGTGCTGCACCAGACCCAATCCGCTCTGTCTCATCAGTTCAGCGATCTGGAACAACGCCTTGGCTTCCGCCTGTTCGTGCGTAAAAGCCAGCCGCTGCGCTTTACGCCGCAGGGGGAAGTTCTGCTGCAACTGGCGAACCAGGTGCTGCCGCAAATCAGCCGTGCGCTGCAGGCGTGCAACGAACCGCAGCAAACTCGTCTGCGCATCGCTATTGAATGTCATAGCTGTATTCAGTGGCTGACCCCGGCGCTGGAAAACTTCCGTGCAAGCTGGCCGCAGGTAGAAATGGATTTCACATCCGGCGTCACTTTTGATCCGCAACCAGCCTTGCAACAAGGCGAGCTGGATTTGGTGATGACGTCGGATATTTTGCCGCGCAGCGGGCTGCATTATTCGCCGATGTTTGATTTTGAAGTCCGACTGGTGCTGGCGCCCGACCATCCGCTGGCCAGCAAAACGCAGATTACGCCGGAAGATTTAGCCAGCGAAACGCTGTTGATTTACCCGGTGCAGCGCAGCCGACTGGATGTCTGGCGACATTTCCTGCAACCGGCGGGTATCAGTCCGCTGCTGAAAAGCGTGGATAATACGCTACTGCTGATTCAGATGGTGGCGGCCAGAATGGGTATTGCCGCCCTGCCGCACTGGGTGGTGGAAAGCGTTGAGCGCCAGGGTCTGGTGGTGACCAAAACCCTGGGTGATGGTCTGTGGAGCCGCCTGTATGCCGCCGTGCGCGACGGCGACCAGCGTCAGGCGGTGACCGAGGCGTTTATTCGCTCGACGCGGGATCACGCCTGCGATCATCTGCCGTTTGTGCGGAGCGCGGAGCGACCCATTTTCGATGCACCCACAGCGAAGCCAGGATCACAGCCGCGCCTGTAATAAAGCTTGGCCAGTGGGGCTGCTGATGCCAGATGGCAAGATTAACCAGCAGTCCTGCGGGAACATGCATATTATTCATGATACCCAGCGTCCCGGCGTCTACCTGGGTAGCGCCATAGTTCCACATAAAGTAGCCAATGCCGGACGCCACCACGCCGAGAAACACCAGAATGCTCCATTGCAGCGTAGTTTCCGGCAGCTTTTGCGCATTCCCCAACAGCGACCACGCCACCGCCGCCACCAAAAACGCCCCCAGATAGAACCACGCAAAGGCGTTGTGCTGCGGCATGGGACGGGTCTCCATCAGACGTTTATACCCCACCATTCCGATAGCGAAACTGATATTAGAAAGCTGCACCAGGAGCAAACCGACCCAAAAATGGTCGGTCACGCGATCGTAGCGAATAATCCCGGCGCCAATCACCGCCAGCAACGCGCTAAATGCATAGCCCCAGCGCAAACGACGCTGACTCATCACATCGTAAATCAGCGTGATATAGAGCGGCGTCAGAACGGTAAACAGCAGCAGTTCGGATACGGTCAGATAGAGGTAAGCATGGAAGCTCAACATATACATGATGCCAAGCTGCATCGCCCCCACCAGCATATACAGGCTGATGGTTTTTAGGTTGTGCCCGCGAGTACGCAAAAACGGCAGAAAAACGAGCGCCGCCAGCCCAACGCGTATCAACACCGCGAAATAGCTATCGACATGCCCGGCAAGATACTCGCCAAATAGACTAAAGGAGAAAGCCCACAGGATAGTGGTAATGATGAGTAGCGCCACAATGGATGTCTCTTAAAACAGGGAACACCCATTGTAGCGGAGAGTGAAGTTGACAACTGGTCAACTAACAAACAATCACATCAGCGTAAGAAAAGATCGCGCAGGTAATGCGGCACGGCGTTATCCGCGTTGATGCCGATCACCTCAAGTTCGGGATACAGGTCTTTCAGACGCTGGTGCGCATTGCCCATGATGCAGCCTTTGCCCGCCATCGTGAGCATTTCAGCGTCGTTCATTCCGTCGCCAAAGGCGATACACTCTTTCAGACTGTACCCCATCGCCTGAGCGACCGCTTCCAGCGCATGACCTTTCGACACTCCGCCCGCCATCACTTCCAGACAGGTTAGCGTAGAGAAGCTCACGTTTACCCGATCGCCCCAGCGCGCGTTAATCGCCTGCTCCAGCGGCAACAACTTTTCATGAGTGTCGCTGGTGAAAAACACTTTGCTGACGCCCTCCGGCTCCAGCAGCGCAGGTTCAAACAACGAGTAGTTAAATACCGCCTCTTTGAAAAAACGCATTTCATCGGGGCGATGACGATTCATAAACCATTCGTCGTCGCGATAAACGTTAGTCACGATGTCCGGATTCGCATTCACCACCCCGAACAGGTCGCTGGCAATGTCGCTGTCCAGATTATGCGTAAAAACCAAATTCCCGTCGGTATCGTGCACTCGCGCGCCGTTGGAGGTGATCATATAAGACTTGATTTCAAGATTATCGCGGATTTGCCCTACATCGACATGATGACGACCAGTGGCAAAGACAAAATGGATGCCGCGTGCGGTCAACAGCTTCAGAGTCTCTTTGGCATAAGGGGACAACGTATGGTCGGGGGAGAGCAGCGTGCCATCTAAATCAGACGCAACAACCTGATACATAATAAAATTTAACCTCTAAGCAAAGCGATTTCCGCTGGATAAATTAGGCTTGTTGAAAAATTCAACAATGGCGTTAAGCGCGACTGAGCGCATGGCGTCCTTTTCAAAAAGGATCTCATGGTACGCGCCTTTGATAACCAGCGGTTTTCCCCCTTCACAAGGGTATCCCGCCGCGGCGCGAATTTCACAAAAACGATCGTGGGTGCGGTTATCCACTACCCGCTCTTCTTCCGCCTGAATCAGTAGCGTAGGCGTCGTGTCATCGCTCGCCCCAGCCAGTACCTGCTCACCCGCCAGAATGCCTTCGCGTACCCAATGCCAAGTGGGGCCGCCAACGCGCAGCTGCGGCTCGTCGGCATAAAATCGTAAGTTGCGCTGATAACGCTGGCGGCTGTGGGTCAGCGCATTCATCCCAAACGGCAACGCCCGCCACTGACCGGTACCAATGGCGTAATCTTCACGGATGCGCTGGTGCCCTTCAGCCCAGTCGAGAATATGGCGCACCATAAAGGAAGGCAAGCGTATCACAATACCAAACATCGGCGCGGTGAGCGCAATAGCGTCGCACCGCACACGATGGCGTTGCAGGAACAGGGTGGCTATCGCGCCCCCCATTGAGTGCGCCAGGATATAACGCTTACGCCACGGCCCCGGCTCAATTTCCTGCTGCCAGAACGCCGCTAAGTCTTCAACATAATCGTTAAAATGATCAACATGACCCCGATGCGGGTCCGATAACATCCGCCCGGAGCGCCCTTGACCACGGTGGTCAATGATGAAGATATCAAAACCGAGATGAAAAAGGTCATACGCCAGTTCAGCGTATTTTACATAACTCTCAATGCGGCCAGGACAAATGACGATCGTCCGATCGTTGGAATCATTTCGAAAACGGACAAAGCGCACCGGAATGTTACCCACGCCGATAAACTCTGCCTCTTCCCGCTGACGCCAGAAATCGGTCAGCGGCCCCATAGCAAAAGCGGCAAACGCATTTTCTCTTGTTTCCCAGTCATTTTGCTGCTGAAACATCGGGTTTTCGGCCTCGTTTACCAGGTAAAATCGTTTTTTGCGTCGTGCCTGACACAACACAGCGGCAGTAGCGTATTGTGGCACAAAAACAGACAACCAGGGAGTTTCGCATGACCTTTGAATGGTGGTTCGCCTATCTACTGACCTCAACTCTGCTGAGTCTTTCTCCGGGTTCAGGCGCCATCAATACCATGACGACGTCTATCAACCATGGATATCGTGGCGCAGTGGCTTCTATCGCCGGACTCCAGACTGGGCTGGGAATACATATCGTACTGGTGGGCGTCGGACTGGGTACGCTCTTTTCGCGCTCGCTCATCGCTTTTGAAATCCTGAAATGGGCTGGCGCGGCTTATCTTATCTGGCTGGGTATCCAGCAATGGCGCGCCGCAGGCGCTATCGATCTGCATACTCTTGCCCAGACGCAATCGCGGGGTCGGCTGTTCAAACGCGCGGTCTTTGTCAATCTAACCAATCCCAAAAGCATTGTCTTTCTTGCCGCCCTGTTTCCGCAATTCATCATGCCGCAGCAACCGCAACTGGCGCAGTACCTCATTCTCGGCGTCACTACGATTGTGGTGGATATGATTGTGATGACCGGTTACGCCACGCTGGCGCAGCGCATTGCCGCCTGGATTAAAGGACCAAAGCAGATGAAGGCGCTGAATAAAGCGTTTGGTTCGTTGTTTATGCTGGTAGGCGCGCTCCTGGCGTCGGCAAGACACGCGTGATAGTCGTGCCGGATGATGTTTATCCGGCCCGGAGGTAAATTAGCGCGAAATAATCAGGTGAATACCAAAGCCCGCAAACAGAGCGCCGGCAAAGCCATCAATCCATTTCGCCAGACGCTGATAGCCGCGGCGCATTTTCGGCAGCGCGAACAGGCTGGCGACTACGGTAAACCAGGCCAGCGTTTCCAGGGTGATTAACGCGAAAATACCCCAGCGCGCCGCAGCGCCGACGTTATCGCCGACAAACAGTGAAAAAACGGAACCAAAATAGATAATCGCTTTAGGATTCGACAGATTGGTCAGCAGCCCTTTGAGAAAACTGCGCCCGCTCTGCGCCAGTTCAATGTGCGGAGAAGACGCCGCCGCATCCTGTTTTTTCAGCGCGCCGCGCAGCATCTGATAGCCCATCCAGCACAGGTACAGGCCGCCGCCTACCATAATGATCGTATGCAGCCAGGCCATTTTTTCGATGATGAGATGCAGGCCAAGCAGCGCCACGCCCGCCCATACCATCACGCCGCAGGTAATGCCCAGTACGCCCATCATCGCTTCTTTACGCGAACGGCTGACAGCAGTTTGAGACACGAAGAAAAAGTCGGGGCCGGGGCTCATTAGCGCAACGATGTGCACCATTGCCACGGTGAAAAATAGCATCATCATAAAAATGGCTCGCGGGGAAATAGTTCAGTGAGTCACCATCCTGGCACTTTTTTGCCGGGCTGACTACTCTTCGTCATCACCATCGACATGCGCGCGGATGAGCGCCATGAATTCTTTCCCGAAGCGCTCCAGTTTGCGCATCCCAACCCCGTTAACGCTTAACATCTCGCTGGCGGAAACCGGCATCTGTTCCGCCATTTCTATCAGCGTGGCGTCGTTAAAGACCACATACGGCGGGATATTCTCTTCATCAGCGATAGCTTTACGCAGCTTGCGCAACTTAGCGAACAATTTGCGATCGTAATTACCGCCGAACGATTTCTGCATCACGCGGGGTTTGAGGGCGACGATGCGCGGCACCGCAAGCTTTAGCGGAACGTCTCCACGGAGTACCGGACGCGCGGCATCCGTCAGCTGTAATGCGGAGTGCTGCGCAATATTTTGCATTACCAGCCCCAGATGAATGAGCTGGCGAATCACGCTCACCCAGTGCTCATGGCTCTTTTCGCGTCCCATGCCATAAACCTTGAGTTTGTCATGACCGAAATCGCGGATGCGTTGGTTATTCGCGCCGCGGATCACCTCGACAACGTAGCCCATGCCAAAACGCTGGTTAACCCGACCAATGGTAGAAAGCGCAATCTGGGCATCGTTTAAGCCATCATATTGTTTGGGCGGATCGAGACAGATATCGCAGTTGCCGCACGGTTCTTGTCGGCCTTCGCCAAAGTAATTAAGCAATACCAGGCGACGGCAGGTTTGCGCTTCGGCAAAAGCGCCCATCGCATTCAGTTTATGCCGTTCAATATCCTGAAGCTGTCCGGCTGGTTTCTCTTCCAGACAACGACGTAGCCAGGCCATATCAGCCGGATCGTAAAATAGCATGGCTTCCGCAGGAAGTCCGTCGCGCCCGGCGCGGCCCGTTTCCTGATAGTAGGATTCAATATTGCGCGGGATATCGAAATGCACGACGAAACGTACGTTAGGTTTGTTTATGCCCATTCCAAAAGCGACGGTCGCCACCACGATTTGCAGATCGTCGCGCTGAAATTTTTCCTGCACATCGGCGCGAATAGCGTTTTCCAGCCCCGCATGATAGGCCGCCGCGCTAATGCCGCGACTTTGCAAGCGCGCGGCGGTATCTTCCACTTTCGCCCGACTGTTGCAGTAGATGATACCCGATTTGCCGCGTTGCTCCTGAACATAGCGCATTAGCTGGTCGAGCGGCTTAAACTTCTCCATCAGCATGTAGCGGATATTCGGTCGGTCAAAGCTACTGATCTGGATTAACGGATCGTTAAGCCCAAGCAGACGAATAATATCCTGGCGCGTGGTGTCGTCGGCGGTGGCGGTCAATGCCATAAACGGCAAAGCGGGAAAACGCTGGCGAAGCTGACCGAGCGCCGCATATTCCGGACGGAAATCATGCCCCCATTGCGAGATACAGTGCGCTTCATCCACCGCCAGCAATACCGGATTCCAGTGCGCCAGATGATCAAGAAAGTTGTCCAGCATCAGGCGTTCCGGCGCAATATACAGCAGACGAATCTGTCCGGTACGGCACCCCGCCATCACCTCAAGCTGCTGCTCGCGGCTTTGAGTGGAGTTCAGGCACGCCGCCGCCACACCGTTCGCCAGTAGCTGATCGACCTGGTCTTTCATCAACGAGATCAGGGGCGAAACGACGACGGTCAATCCGTCCAGCAACAACGCGGGGATTTGATAGCACAGAGATTTGCCGCCGCCGGTGGGCATGACGACCAGACAGTCGCGACCGGAGAGCGCAGTATCAATAATCGCTTCCTGGCCCGGGCGAAACTGTTGGTAGCCAAAGGTTTCCTGCAAAACCTGTTTGGCCCCTGATTCCAGATTCAACACTTCCGCCTGCGCCACATTAACCCCGTTCACCATAAATCAAAACAGGCGCTATTTTCAGCGCCTGCGAGAGAAACTGCAATGTTTAAAACACAATCCAATCAGAAGATATCGTTAAGCATCACGCCGACGCCGACACGTGTCTGATTAAAATTATAGTCGATCAGCGATTCGCCATAGCCGCTGTACACCTGGGTATAAAGCCGGACATGTTTAGTGACCGGATAGCTTAATCCAACTTCCGCGCCGCCGTAGCCTGTATTCCAGTTGTACTGGCCTTTGGCGCTTAATACCGCCTCGCCCAGGTGATAACCGATTTTAAGCTGGTAATAACCCATATATTTGGTGATGTCCGGATTATCATCGGTACTGCCAATCACGTACCACGGTTTGACCTCTACCAGCCAGTTACCGTTTTCGGCCATCAGACGGGTATACAGACGGTTCCAGCTACGCGAGGTGGGGTCTGAACGTCCGTTAGAGTCATGGTTGTAGCCCATCTCTACGTCGCGCAGTGTCCAGCCGGCAAAGCGATAATCGGTAGCAAAACCAAGAAAAAGCTGCGGTTCGTAGTTGGTTTCGCGAAACGGCGAAGACTCTTTACTGTTGGAAAGCTGCCACCAGGATTTCTGCGTATAGGAAGCGCCCAGTACCGAGTTCGGCCCCAGTATTCCGCGCCACAGCGGAAACGCCAGGCTCAGCTGAAATTTCACTTCATCTTTACGTGCGTTTTCAGACCAGTTGTAGGTACTTATGGCCTCTTTGTTCAGATCGCTGGTGTTCGTGTAGATCAAGTAGTTCGTGTCATAAGGGTAAAGCGTAAAAGGGTTATCATGCTCCTGTAGCATGTTAGCGATGATACTTCCCCGTACTGCAGGCGCATCATGAACCTCTTTTATCGTAGCTTCTTGTGCATATGCCGCTAATGGCAGTAGCGTGGCTGGCAACAACCCTCTCAAAATCGCCCGCATTCTTGACGTTCTCCTGACGAAGTATTTTCAGCTTGAATCATTCTCTGCCAATCATTTTTACATATTTACACACATAGCCGTTAGTTATCCCTTCTTAAAGTAGAAAACAACAATTAAGAAGCATAATATCAACATTTCATTAACCAATGGAGTGTCAGGAATCTATGTCCGCTGTACTTACCGCTGAACAAGCTCTGAAATTAGTGGGTGAAATGTTTGTCTACCACATGCCGTTTAATCGGGCGTTAGGGCTGGAGCTGGAACGCTATGAAAAAGCGTTCGCCCAACTGGCCTTCAACAACCAGCCGATGATGGTCGGCAACTGGGCGCAAAGCATTTTACACGGCGGCGTGATCGCCTCTGCGCTGGATGTCGCCGCCGGACTGGTATGCGTCGGCAGCACGCTAACTCGCCACGAAACCATCAGCGAAGATGAACTACGCCAGCGCCTGTCGCGGATGGGAACGATTGACCTGCGCGTCGATTACCTGCGTCCGGGCAGAGGCAACCGCTTTACGGCCACCAGTAGCCTGCTGCGCGCAGGGAATAAAGTGGCCGTCGCCCGCGTGGAATTACACAATGAAGATCAGCTGTACATCGCCAGCGCCACCGCTACTTATATGGTGGGATAAAAGCAGGTAAACTGTTGTTACACTTCAGATACGAGTTTTCCGGATGGACGCAAAACAAACACGGCAGGGCGTATTACTCGCTCTTGCCGCCTATTTTATTTGGGGGATCGCCCCCGCGTATTTCAAGCTGATCTATTACGTTCCCGCAGATGAGATCCTGACGCACCGCGTGATTTGGTCATTTTTCTTTATGGTGGCGCTGCTTAGCGTCAGCCGGCAGTGGCGACAGGTGAAGCGCTTACTGAAAACGCCAAAGAAGATTTTCCTGCTGGCCCTGTCCGCCGTACTGGTCGGCGGTAACTGGCTATTATTCATTTGGGCGGTAAATAATCACCATATGCTGGAGGCCAGCCTGGGTTATTTCATTAATCCGCTGGTTAACATCTTGCTGGGGATGATTTTTCTTGGCGAACGCTTCCGTCGAATGCAGTGGCTGGCGGTGATTCTGGCGGTGTGCGGCGTGCTGGTGCAACTCTGGACCTTTGGCTCGCTGCCGATTATCGCGCTGGGGCTGGCGTTTAGTTTTGCGTTTTACGGCCTGGTGCGTAAGAAGATCGCCGTTGAAGCGCAGACGGGTATGCTGGTTGAAACGCTATGGCTGTTGCCGGTCGCCGCGATTTATCTGTTTGGCATCGCCGATAGCCCTACCAGCCATATGGGGCAAAACGCACTATCGTTGAACTTACTGTTAATGGCGGCGGGTGTGGTCACTACGATTCCGCTGCTGTGCTTCACCGGAGCGGCTACGCGTCTGCGTCTTTCTACACTGGGCTTTTTCCAGTATATCGGCCCAACGCTGATGTTTTTACTGGCGGTGACGTTTTATGGCGAAGTGCCGGGCGCGGATAAGATGGTGACATTTGCGTTTATCTGGGTCGCGCTGGCGATTTTCGTGATGGATGCGATTTATACGCAGCGTAAAAAATAACGCGACTATTATTCTAAATATAATCTGAAAAAATATGCCTCCCCTTGTAAGGGGGGTAGCATATTGTCATGCTAACGACGTAACCCAACATATGGATGTGAAATTAATGTTAAGTGTTTTTATTCCTTCATCTGAGAGATGTGTTTCCAGATGTCGTTATTTATTATCATTCGCGCTAATAAATATAATATTTTCCATTTTGGTTGGGGTTTTATTATATTTAAGCTTTGTGATACTGGCAATTTTATTCACAATTTTACTACATTATCTCGTCATTAATTTAAACTGTCAGCGATTCAGAGACAGTGGCTTTGAATATATAAAATTCTATGTATGGGGTACGCTTGTAATCTATATTGCCTCCTTCGTGATAATGGTTGCTGAAGATTTCGCTTGCGATGGCTTTGGTATGCCTCTTTTTCTAATCTGGTATTTTGCAACCTTTTCTCTGCTACTTCTGGCCCCCCCCGGATTCGAATTCACTCAACAAGTAATTTAATGGAGTTTACATGGACAAGGATTATATTAATGATGGTTCGCTATCTGAAAAATGGAAATACCGTTTTTCATTTTACGATCAACATGGTTTCCCTGGATTTTGGAAAGTAAGCCCAGAATATAAACAGGCATTTAAAGCATTAAAGCCCCGACAACGGTTGACTATTCAAATAAACTTTATTGCCTTTTTCTTCTCATGGATTTATTTGTTTGTACTGGGTCTGTGGAAAAAAGCAATTATAGTTATTTTATTAGGGATCGTTGCAATATTTATTGGAGCATTAATCGGCGTTAACATACTTGGACTTGTTGTCGCAGCTTATGTCGGCGTCAATACAAATAAGTGGTTCTATGAAAAAGAGGTTAAAGGTATCAATACCTGGAGCCTGTAACTTTTCAGGGTGGTTCAGCCGCAGCTGAATCACCCTGGCCTTAATGTCTTACAACCAGTTCTTACGCTTAAAGTACAGATACGGCGCAAGCCCCGCCAGAATCATAAAGATAATCGCGCCTGGATAACCAAAGCTCCACTTAAGTTCCGGCATAAACTCGAAGTTCATCCCATAGCTGGAAGCGACCAGCGTCGGCGGCAGGAACACCACGGAAACCACCGAGAAGATTTTGATAATGCGGTTCTGCTCGATGTTGATGAACCCCATCGCCGCCTGCATCAGGAAGTTCACCTTCTGGAACAGCGATTCATTGTGCGGTAGCAGAGATTCGATATCGCGCAGGATCTCACGCGCCTGCTCCAGCTGTCCGCCCGGTAAGCGCGCCTTGCGCACCAGGAAGTTCAGCGCGCGTTGGGTATCCATCAGACACAGGCGTACCTTCCAGCCGATATCTTCCAGTTCCGCCAGCGTGGAGAGCGCTTCGTCGTATTCATCGCCCTGATGCCCTTCCATAATGACGCGGCTCAGTTTTTCCAGATCGCTGTAAATGTTTTCGATCTCATCCGCTAGCTGTTCAATTTTGGTTTCGAACAGATCGAGCAGTAATTCATAAGCATTACCGTCGACCATCGCCTGGCTGCGGGCGCGCATACGATACAAACGGAAGGCGGGCAGTTCGCGTTCACGCAGCGTAAACAGACGGCCATCGCGAATAGTGAATGCCACCGTAGAGTTACCGGCATGATCTTCCGCATCTTCGAAGAAGAAGAAGGAGTGGATATGCAGTCCGTCTTCGTCTTCAAAGAAGCGCGCGGATGCTTCGATATCTTCCAGTTCAGGACGCGTCGCCAGACTCTGGCCCAGCTCAGATTGTACGCGCAATCGCTCGTCGTCGTCCGGTTCGACCAAATCGACCCATACGGCATCAATCAGGCTTTGTGACTCCTCGACTTCCAGCCGGGTCAGTCGGTTTTTTTCCAGTTGAAATGCGCTCAGCATGACCGGGACTCCCAATGCGTAAAAATATCGGACAGTTCAGATGGGCACACAGAAACAAATTGGGTTTCAGACCATTAAACAGCCTGACTCAACGCGACGGGAAAAAATGAAAGGTCGCTGACAACCGCTAAGGCTATCAGCAAAAAGGGATAGCCTTAGGAGTTGATCCTGGATGACAGGATAATGAGCCAGTATCTACTGGGTGTGTCCAAGGCGAATGTCCTCTTAGCGTAATCGTGGGCGCATGTTACGCCAGCAAAAATTTGCCGTCAACACGCAACGAAACGCGAAAAAGCAATAATTTCCCCTTATGCAGAAAGGTTAGCAGAGTGAGAGTATTTATCTATGATTTCAGAATATTAACATCAATATATCGCCGGATGGCGGCTTCGCCTTATCCGGCCTACAAATCAAAATGTTAGCCAGCGCGTAGGCCGGATAAGAGGCGTCATCCGGCAATATGAGAGTCGGTCAAACCGTTTCCAGCTTCGCATATGCGGCAACCAGCCATTTGATCCCTTGCCCCTGAAAAGCCACCTGCAACCGGCTATGTTCGCCGCTGCCCTCCAGGTTGACAATAGTTCCCTCGCCGAACTTCGCATGGCGCACGCGTTGGCCGAGTTTGTAGCCTGTGTCGTTTTCCGCCAGCGGCGTTCCCATTCGTTGATGGCTCACCGGACGACTGACGGTGGCGCGCAGACGGACCTCTTCCACGCACTCTTCCGGCAACTCGCCGATAAAACGCGACGGGCGATGATAAACCTCTTTACCATACAGACGGCGAGTTTCGGCATAGGTTAGCGTCAGTTTCTGCATGGCACGGGTAACGCCGACGTAGGCCAGACGACGCTCCTCTTCCAAACGCCCGCCCTCATCCAGCGACATCTGGCTGGGGAACATGCCCTCTTCCATGCCGACAATAAACACCTGCGGAAACTCCAGCCCTTTGGCCGAGTGCAGCGTCATCAGCTGTACCGCATCCTGCCAGGTATCCGCCTGCCCCTCGCCCGCTTCCAGCGCCGCGTGAGAGAGGAAGGCCTGCAATGGCATTAAATCTTCATCTTCGTCGTTGTAGCTGAACTGCCGCGTCGCCGTCACCAGTTCCTCTAAGTTTTCGATGCGCGTCTGGCCTTTCTCGCCTTTTTCTTGCTCATACATGGTGCGCAGGCCGGAATCTTTGATCACCCGGTCAGTCTGCACATGCAGCGGCATGTCGGCGGTTTCCTGCGCCAGAGCGTCAATCAGTTCCATAAAGCGTTGTAGCGCGCTGGCCGCACGCCCGGCCAGCGCTTTTTCCTGTAACAATTCACGGCACGCCTGCCACAATGTTAGCTGGCGATCGCGCGAGGTCTGGCGCACCACGTCCAGCGTGCGGTCACCGATGCCGCGCGTTGGGGTATTCACCACGCGTTCAAAGGCGGCATCATCGTTGCGATTGGCAATCAAACGCAGATAAGAGAGCGCATCTTTGATCTCCTGGCGTTCGAAGAAGCGCATACCGCCGTAAATGCGGTACGGCATACTGGCCTGTAATAACGCTTCTTCCAGCACGCGCGACTGGGCGTTGCTGCGATAAAGGATGGCGCATTGCGCAAGCGCGCCGCCGTTGTCCTGCCAGGTTTTGATACGGTTAACCACAAAGCGCGCTTCATCCAGTTCGTTGAAAGCGCAGTACAGCGATATCGGTTCGCCATCAACGCCGTCAGTCCACAGCTTTTTACCCAAACGCCCATTGTTATTCTCAATCAGAGCGTTCGCCGCGCTAAGGATGTTGCTGGTCGAGCGGTAATTCTGCTCCAGACGAATGGTCTGCGCGCCGGGGAAATCATTGAGGAAGCGCTGGATGTTCTCTACCTGGGCCCCGCGCCAGCCGTAAATCGACTGGTCATCGTCGCCGACAATCATCACCTTACCGGTATCGCCCGCCAGCAGACGAACCCAGGCGTACTGAATGTTGTTGGTATCCTGGAATTCGTCCACCAGGATGTTAGTAAACCGCTCGCGATAGTGTTGCAGGATGTGCGGCTTGTTCAGCCATAGTTCATGAGCGCGCAGCAGTAGCTCGGCGAAATCCACCAGACCAGCGCGATCGCACGCTTCCTGATAGGCCTGATACACCTTCTGCCAGGTCTGTTCCACCGGGTTGCCATAGCTTTGAATATGGTGCGGGCGTAGCCCTTCGTCTTTCTGGCTATTGATGTACCACATCGCCTGACGCGGCGGCCACTGCTTCTCATCAAGATTCATCGCCTTAATCAGGCGTTTAAGCAAACGCATCTGATCCTCGCTGTCGAGAATCTGGAAATCCTGCGGCAAATTAGCGTCCATATGATGCGCGCGCAGCAGGCGGTGCGCCAGACCGTGGAACGTCCCTACCCACATTCCGCCCTGGCTGGTCCCCATCAACTGGCCAATACGATGGCGCATTTCCGCCGCCGCTTTATTGGTAAAGGTCACCGCCATGATGGAGTATGGCGAGTTGTTTTCTACGCTCAGTAACCAGGCGATACGGTGCACCAGCACGCGGGTTTTCCCGCTTCCCGCGCCCGCCAGCACCAGCATGTTGCTACGTGGCGCGGCCACCGCTTCGCGCTGTTTATCATTAAGGCTGTCGAGCAGGTAAGAAACGTCCATTGGCACCGCCGCGTAAAAACATGAAAACTAAAAACGCCCGGTGGCGCTTCGCTTACCGGGGCTACTTATCGTAGGGCGGATAAGCATAGCGCCATCCGCCAGAATAACTGGGAATTTATACAGAACTACTGGTGATTATATCAGCGAGGTGAGAGATGCCAACCGCGAAATTTCGATATGCGGCAGTAAACGGCTGTCCTGCGTCCGCATCAGGTCGGCATTTTCAGGTTTAATCCAGCAGGCCTGCATCCCACAGCGAATAGCGCCAGCCACATCGGTAGTCAGATCATCGCCGACATGCAGGATCTCGCCGATCGGCACATGCAGTTTTTCCGCCGCCAGGAAATACATGTCGCTAAACGGCTTGGAACGTCCATCCGGGCCGGCGCGCAGTACAAACTTAAAGTAATCGCCGAGGCCAAACAGTTCCGGCTGGGCATTGCCGTTAGTGATCGCCACCAGCGGCCATTTTTTCGCAAGCTGCTGTAACGTCTCATGGGTAGCCTGCGGAACCTCAATCTGGCTGCGCCATTTGGCAAAATGCATCATCGCCGCATTCGCGCCGGCAATGGCCTCCTGCGCCGATAATCCCGCATCCCGCATGGCCTGCTCTATCGCACGATGGCGCCAGCGGGTAACGTCATGATAGATTTCCGGCTCCGCTTCACGCACCGCCTGCCGTATCCGCTGTAAATCGACGTTTTGAAACGAACGTAGCGACGGGTGATAATTTTGCATAAAAGCGAGCGCTTCCTGCTCAGTACGCAAAATCACCGGACGGTTATCATAAAGGGTATCATCCAGGTCAAAGGTGAGCGCGGCAATACGCCCCAAAGGCCGGTAAAAACGCATTATTTCCCCCGTTTAGCGCGCGGATGCGCCGCGTCGTACACTGAAGCAAGATGTTGAAAATCAAGATGAGTATAAATTTGGGTGGTGGAAAGGTTGGCATGACCCAGCAGCTCTTGCACGCCGCGCAGATCGCCGCTCGATTCCAGCATATGGGTCGCGAACGAATGGCGCAGCTTATGTGGATGCACGTGGCTGTTTAGCCCCTGCTTTATGCCCCATTCGGCGAACCGTTTTTGGACATTGCGCGCGGAGATACGCTTGCCGAGCTTCGACAGGAATAACGCCTCTTCATCGCTGGCGAACAGGCCGCGCAGATCCAGCCAGTGCTCAATCCACGTCACCGCGTTACGGCCAATCGGCAGGCGTCGCTCTTTGCTGCCTTTACCCATTACCCACACTTCTCCGGTATCAAGATCGAGGTGCTTTATATCCAGGCCAACCAGTTCGGATAAACGCAGTCCCGCGCCGTACATGACCTCCAGCATCGCCCGATCACGTACGGCGAGCGGATCGTTAAGATCGATGTCCAGCAGGCGGTTAACGTCGTCGACATCAATATTTTTCGGCAGATGACGCGGCGCTTTCGGTGCGGAGACGCCCTTCGCCGGGTTAGCTTTCAATTCGCCCTGACTGACTAACCAGTCAAAAAAGCTTCGCAATGCCGAGAGACGTAGCGCCAGACTGGCAGGGCCAAGCCCTTTACGCCGACTGCGCACCGCAAAACTGCGCACAATCGCAGCGTCACATTGTTGCCAGCTTTTCAGCCCGGTTTCTCCGGCTAAAGCGATAATGGCATCAAGCTGACGCTGGTAGTTCAGCAGGGTAATAGGGCTAAGCTGGCGCTCCACGCCTAAATAGCGCAGGAACCGCGAGACGTCCTGAGAAAGCGCGACATCCGTCATACGCGTTTAATCCAGCGTTCCAGCAGTTCCGGCAGCATCAGCGCGATCTCCTGTAAAAGCTGCGTCCCCTGTCCCGGCTGATAGTGGTGCGGGTCACGGCTGCTGAAGAGAATCACCCCGAGGTCGCCATCGCTGCCCATCATCGACATGGCTACCGAGCCTACAGCCTTCGCCTCCGGCAAGACCACCAGCAGTTCCGGGCCGTTTAGCGGGCCAAGATAATGCTGCGACTGTCCCAGTCGTTGAATACGCAGCGGCTCGAAGGCCTGACGGTTTAAAGCCAGATGCGTATAGCGCGATGGCGCGCCAAGACGCCACCGATCCGGGAACAAACGCAGCGTCGCGCCGGCAAGACCCAAATCGCGCGCCCAGCGGTGAAACCGCACCAGCATCTCATCCAGACTATCCGCGGCGACCAGACGGCTTTGCAGATTCAGCAAGCGATAAAACAGGCTTTCATTGGCATGAGCCTGTTCCATCAGCAGCGTCATATTTTCTTCAAGCACATTGATGTGATTACGCGCGCGGGCCATATGCCACTCAACGAGCGAAACCGTTCCCCGCACGGGATGTGGAACACGCATCGCTTCCACGGCATGGGCGTTACGGATAAAAAACTCAGGGTGATGGCGCAGGTAATCGACGACCGCTCGATCGTCCAGTTCCGTGAGCGTTTCCTGTAGTTCTTCCTCTGGTTGCTTCATAAATGGATAAATCCGTCGTAGATATGTGCCGCCGGACCAGTCATGTATAACGGATGACCCGGACCTTTCCAGGCGATATCCAGCCGACCGCCCGGTAATTCCACGCGTACTTCTTCAGCCAGCAGCCCCTGCTGAATCCCCACGGCAACGGCAGCGCACGCGCCGCTGCCGCACGCGCGGGTCTCCCCTGCGCCGCGTTCATAGACTCGCAGCCGGATATGCTCACGTCTTACAACCTGCATAAAACCAATGTTGGCGCGTTCCGGAAAACGCTCATGGCTTTCCAGAACCGGCCCCAGTGTTTCAACAGCCGCCGTGTCGACGTTATCAACCTGAATGACACAGTGCGGATTGCCCATTGAAACCACGCCGCACAGTATGGTCTGTTCCGCCGCTCGCATAATATACGTCTTTTCCGCTTTGTTGGCGCGAAAAGGCACCTGCGCGGGTTCAAAGTTTGGTTCCCCCATATTCACCCGCACCAGTTCATCTTCCGTGACGCTCAGTACCATCCGGCCATTCGCGGTACTGACCCGAATGTCGCGTTTATTGGTTAGCCCTTTCAGGCGAACAAATCGCGCGAAACAGCGCGCGCCATTGCCGCACTGCGAGACTTCACTGCCGTCGGCGTTGAAGATGCGGTAATGAAAGTCCAACTCAGGATCATAGGGCGGCTCAACCACCAGCAGCTGATCAAACCCTACGCCCAGGTGTCTGTCGGATAGCCGACGAATCAGTTCCGGCGAAAAAAAGACATTCTGCGTTACCGCGTCGACGACCATAAAATCGTTGCCAAGGCCATGCATTTTAGAGAATTGCATCATTCACTCCGTTCACGCGGGGACAGAAAACTATCCTCAGTAATTGACCTGGGACGGGCCATCTCCCGTTGCGCGATCGTTCTTATCGGGCATCGTGGACTGCGTTTGCGAATCGACTTTTTTCGTCGGCGGCGGCGCATTTTTATCGGCTGGCGGGAAATAAAGCGGCCCTTTCAAACCGCAGCCCGTCAGGCTGAACAGAGTCAGAAGTACAGCGAGTGTCTTAAACACGTTTTTCATTATGGATTGCCTGTAAGTTCATGCTTTCTATTTTCTATCATCGCAGGAGAAGGCGTAAAAGCAAGCGTTTAGGGGCTCTTTATAAAATCTGAAAAGCGGCGCGTTGCCATGATTATTGCGCATTTACATCAGGGAACATGCTTTGCTAATCACTTTAGGTTTACGTACCACGTCCGGATGACCTTATGCAATATCGTAATTTGTTTTGCCTTTTTTCGCTTTCACTTCTGCTGCCTCCCGCCTGGGGATGCCGGCTGAGTGAACCTCCGCACAATGTTTATCAACGGCAAGGCAGCGGCGTGGTTTATCTCCAGCCAGAAGAGGAGAACAATCTTTCGTTGCCGGAGGTGAATTTCAAACGCCTGCGTCGGTTACCCAATTCATTGATTAACCCGGCAACTCAGGATGAGTGGGACAGGGAACCACCGCTCACCGACCTGACGACCGATTATGTTTATACCGGTGCGCAGGCTATCTTCCCGCGCTTTTCCTACTACAGTGACGGACGCGTTATTCTGTACGGTGGAAAAATCATGCGTAATCCGCCGGGGACGCCATCGGTAGATGTCGCCTCATTTCGCGCCTTTGGCAAAGTCGGCGTTGATAAAGATAGTCTCTATGACGAAGGCAAACGAACGGATGACAACGGCGGCGAAAACCGCGTTAATTTACAGTCATTGCGTAAAGTTGAATTTAGCAGCCAGTGGAAACCAGACCTGATAGGCTTGACGCTGCGCGACGATCGCTTTCTTTATGTCGACGGGCATCGCCTGAACGACCCGGACAGTTTCACCGTTCTGGCGCAAAAGCCCTGGGATCAGCGCGGTAAATTTTCCGCCACATTTAATCCGTGTATCGCCGTCCCCTTTGGTCCCTGGGATACGCTGGCCCGCACACGCACCAAAATCATCATCAACGGCGACCAACTGGACGCTGACCCAGACACCTTTTCCGTGGTGCGCTGGATGCCCGGTTCTCTATTGACCTGGCGCGATAAAAACGGCTTGCACCGTCACGTTCTCAACCAGAACAACCTGGATCGGGACATGCAAATTGGAAAACACTGTGATGCGTTCAATCTGCAGGAAAAACGCGTTCTATGGCGTAAAGGACCGGAATGCAAATTTGCCGAAATCCCCGGCCTTGACCCGGAACAATTTCATCCGCTCAGTAACGCGGTGGCGCAATATCAGGATCGGCTTTATGTCATCCGGAAAACGGAATTCGGCGAAAACCAACTGGATGTCGTCACGCTGGATAACCCAAATCTGGTGATAGACAAGCGTTTTAATGCCGGGCGGCATCACGGTTATTTACTCACTAAAACGCGATCCGACTTTAAGGAAGAAGACGGATTGCAGGTATTCGAGTCGGCTGGCCCGCTTATTCTGATGGACTATCACGTTCCGGACGAGACAGAAGCGCATCTGGGCGACAGCCCACATTACAAAAAATGGTACGCGCGCGACGATCGATATGTTTACGCGTTTGATGGCGCTCAACTGTGGCGCTATCCCACGCCCAATCCCAAAGCTCTACGCGTGAAATGGCAAACAACGCACTCAGGATACGGCTATTGGGTGGATTACCGCATAGCCCAGTTAGATGGCGCCCTCATGGAGGATGGCTCTTTTATCGCCACGGGTATCCCACGAGATCCTTCCGTAAAAACAGCCTATGTTAAAACCGATGGCACCTTTGACATCGGCAAAACAGCGGTTCGCTGGCGCAAGTCTTTGTCACCTGACGGCGAGTGGGGCCGTTGGCAAACCATTCCCAACGTTGACCCGAGTCAGTTTCATCTGGTTAACGATCGCATCGCGCAATATAAGAACCGGCTATACATTGCGAGGCTCTCACCTTTTGGCGAAGACCAGTTGGAAACGCTGGAACTGGATAGCCCAGCCCCCTTCCTGAACCGGGAAATTAACGCCGGAAAAGAGCACGGCTATTTTATGCGTGATAGCCAGCAAGGTCAGGGTATTCAAGTCTTTAGCATCAATGGGCCGCTAAAAGTCACCAAGCGTTTTGCGTATGACAACCGCTATGTTTATACGTGGATTGGCAGCCAGCTTTACCGAACAGCATCCCCCTGCCCGGATAAGACGCATACTCTGAATAGGAACGTCATGTACACCAACAATAAAGACATCATCATCATAACGCAGGCACCGGAATGCCAAAAATGACGCCGCTAAACCGTTTTGCGCGTTTGAATAAACATCTGAAAAACGCCCTTCGGGGCGTGGGGATCGGTTCATGCCTTTACGTCATTATTGAAAGCGTTATGCACGGCACGATAAACGGTGTTGAAGCTGCCGGAGTCCTGACGATAAGCGCGGTACTCGGTCTGCTTAGCGCTCTTTTGGATATCAAAGCAAAGCCGCGCGCCCCCTTAATCCTGTTGCATTTTCTCCTCTGCGGCGGCTGCGTCGCGCTGATAGTGGCAATGCTGTCGGCTCTGAACCATTTCCCGGTTAATGCGTCCGTCATACTTATCACCAGTGCGCTATTTATCGTCATTTATCTACCGCTGGGTTTTATCCTTTACCGCTCACAACGGTAATTCGTATCGGTTCCAGAAGCTGACGCTTCCCCTTATACTGGCGCTATCACTCAATAGCGGGATAAAACAATGAACGACAGTGAATTTCATCGCCTGGCTGACGCCCTGTGGCTCACCATTGAAGAACGCCTCGATAGCTGGGATGGCGACAGCGATATCGACTGCGAAATCAACGGCGGCGTGCTGACCCTCAGCTTTGAGAACGGCAGTAAGATCATTATTAACCGTCAGGAGCCGTTGCACCAAGTGTGGCTGGCAACCAAACAGGGCGGCTATCACTTTGACCTGAAAGGTGACGAGTGGATTTGCGATCGCAGCGGCGAAACCTTCTGGGAGCTGCTGGAGCAGGCGGCGACGCAGCAAGCGGGTGAAAAGGTGAGTTTTCGCTAAGTTTTAATTCCGCAGGAGAGCCAGAAGAATAGCGCTTTCCTGCGTATATTTAACGAGATATGCGGTCGTATTACCAACCCCGAAATGTGAAATACAGCCAGGTTGCCAGAAACAGCGCGGGCCATACACTCAACCAACCAACCCAAAAGCCGTAGCGTTGCCAAAAGGTTAGGTTAAATAGTGGCTTCTGCTCGGTAAAAAGTTGACGTAACGCTGGTGACCAACGTTTTTCCTTGATTTCATTGCTGCAATGATTGCATATCGCTAAACCAAACTTATCTCTTTTTCTCGCCTGAGACAGACCACATGTACGGGTCCTTTTTTGGCGAATAATCAACCATACATCCTGATTATTACAATAAGGGCATGTTTCATGTGTGGGTAGGGTTGCCAGAGGCAGCACATCAATATGGTGAGTAATAACAAAAAACATATATCTCTACCCTATTGTTCCAGGTTTCTGGCAACAGCCATTTTAAAAATATCCTGTAACTCATCTGAATCATAATCGAGATCGTTTAGAGAGATATTCATCACGCGATTACTTCCATGCTTATTCAATAATGACAGAAAATTATTACGCATTTTCTCATTAGTAATTCGCTGACAATAAAGCTCAACATCTTTGACAAAAATGGCCAGCACAGGCGTATTATCGCTAACACGCTCACCAACATAGTTGATTTCATGCCAGTAAACTATTGGTAGCCTGGTTGTGTGTAATGTTACTCCCTCCTGGTTCAACGTTAGCTGTGGCTTTCCTGAAAAGGCGGAGTACCAGTAAGCACTTGCGCCTGCTATCATGAGGATTATGAAAAAAACACACATCATCTTTAGCATAATACTATAATTTAGAAAGAGGCTCATCATAAGAGCTATAGCTACCACTGAATAAAACAAAGCTAATTTTATTTGTCGTTTCTTATTCACGTAAATAAGAATAGGGTTGTTTATTGACATATAATATCCTTTTATAAAAACATCCATAAGAAACCATTAAAGAGCTTTTGTTTCTAATATGGTTTTTCAAAACATATTTACGAAAACAATGAAAGACGCGATAGCGTTTTGAACGGTCTGGATATTACTACATAAATTGTATAAGAAAAAATATTGTCTAAACCTTGTTCCGCTCAATGAGCATTCTTCGAATGTAGGCTGGATAAGGCGTGTTAGCGCCGCCATCCGGCACAGTATCGCTCTAAAGCCATAATCATATTGATAAGAATAATGGCCGCACATGTGAGCATTAACGCGGTAAAGAACAAAAAGGCGATACCGTACAATTCCCATCCCAGATCATAGAGAAAATGGTAATTGTCGCAGGAGATGATCACATCCAGACCGGGACATACTTTTCCCCATCGCCCCCAGTAAGACGCATCCCAGAGTTGAAAACTGGCCATGCTGGCGCATAGCGAGAGCAGGCACCCAGCAGATATAAAACAGAATAACTTATTTATAAGAATGAAGCCGAGGCTGACCATCGCCATGACTATCCCTAACAAAATGAACGCATCTGCCACCTCAAACCTCCTCCTGTAAACCAAATGCGGAGGTCACGGTAACGAAGTTGGGTGAAGTTAATGTGAAGCGGTGAACGCCGGCCGGGCAGCTTTGCCCGGCGCAGCACTTACGAAAAATACTGCTGCAATAGCGGCGCGTCATGATCCTGGTTTGCTGGCGGCACGGTGTTGATAGGCTGCGTACGGAATGGGATCACCTGCGCGCGGCCATCGGTTTTCACTATCTGGTAGAACTGCGGCAGGTTAAAGTTGATAAAACTGGAGCCATACGTGAAGCGATCGTGCGATGACGAATAGAAGCGACTGACGTCGCGCACCAGTTCTTCCTTGCTACCTTCGCAGTGGTGATACACTTCCGCCCGGTTACTTTCATCCAGAATATAAATATTAAAGCCTTTCTCATCGCCCGTTTCTTCAAAGAAGAACTGGATAATCCCTTCGCTGGCGAAGCCATCCACCACTGACGGCAATTTCACCTGGTTGGTTTCCACCTGTACCGACAGCCCGTGCAGCTTGTTATGCGAAATCGCGCCGTAGAATTCGATAGCGTTCTCCAGCTTCTGCACCGAGACATTCAAGCGTTCGAAGAATAGTCCCCACGTCTGCCCGGAAACCCGCAGCGCCTTGAAGCGACCGGTCTCCTGACGGGTGCTGGAAAGACGTAGCTCGATACATTCGGAGACCAGTTGCTGCACGCGGGTGCGAATCAGACCGCGAAGATGCTGACTGTAGCAGAACACCTCCACGCTATCCGGCGGCGCGGCATCCTGGTGCATTTTCCCCAGAATCGTTTTCAGCGCTTCGATCATCGCCTGCTCGCCGTTAAAGTGCAGAGTACGCACTTCGTTCCACGAGTTGCGATATAACAAGTCGATACTGCCTATCAGACAGTTTTGCTCTTCGCCAAAGCTGAAAACGTCCAGCTTACGGAAGTCAAAATGGACCACTTTATTGCGAAACGCCGCCGTCGGGTCATATTCGAGGTTAACGATAATCGCCAGATGGCGAATTTCACAGGGGCTGTAGAGCGCTTTCGGCGTCGGAGCAGGCAAGCGCAGCGGGAAATGGTGCGAAACATCGGCGACCATCTCCTGCAACTTAGGCAGGTCGACAATACCGTTGCCCTTAATAAACAGATGCGTTCGCGACGTCAGCAGGCCGTTGAACCACGCCCACGCGACCAGCTTATTAAGATAACGGTTATATTCCAGCGGCTGATGGCTGATGATGGAATCCATGTTCGGCGCGCGGTTGTAGAGATACCAGCCTGAACGGTTGGCGCGTCCCGGCGGCACATGGATAAAGGTTAAATTTGGCTCGGACAGATCCGGCGATATCTGCGGGTTCACCAGCGTGACTTTACCCGGCAACGCTTCAAAAGCCGCGTACAGCTTACGCGTCAGTACGCCGATATCCTGCGGGCTGGCACTCACGCTGAGGTTGTTGCGCCGCGCAAAGCGAATCAGATTACGATAGCTTTGCATCATGGCGTCGAGCAATTCGTTGTGGGCTTCGCGCACCTGATCGATTTTCCAGTTTGCGCGATTATCGAGCATGGTCAGACGCGCGTCGTCCCATCCCCACTCGCTGACTAACTGGCTTAATACTTCCCGACGCCAGCCTACGCAGGCGCGCTCGCGACTTAATTTCTCGCACACTTTCAGGTAAAAGCAGCGGCGGACTAAATCCAGCCGCGTCGGATCTTCAATCGCCGTCAGGTATTCAGTGACCCGTTCCAGCATCATGCAGTAGGGATCGAGTCCAAACGATACGATTTCACCGTCATGCAGACGTTGTTTAATATCTTTCGCCAGCAGACGTGGGTTGGGATATTCCCATGAGTAGGCTTCCAGCAGCAGCGTTTTCAGCACCGCTTTGTACGGCGAGTCAATGCTCTTGTATAGCTGCCACAGGCTGGCGCCAAAGTACTCTTCGGCGGAGAGCGAGCTTAAGCCCCCCAGATCCAGCCATTCGTTTGGCGTTAATACGCCCTGCGCGTAGAGCGTCATGACATAGTCGTCGTAATGCTCTTCTTCGTCGCACGGCACCATACTCCACAGGATACGCTTCCCGGCCAGGCGCACAGCGGTACGATAAAACTCATCAAGCAACAGGATATGCTGCGTAGAACCACAGTCTTCCCCGCCCAGACTGCCGCTTTCGTTATGGCGGAAACGGTTCTCGTCGATCAGGAAGAAGCTCACCTCAACGCCAAGCGAGGCGGCCCAGCTTTCCAGCAGGCTACACTTACGTTGCAGCAACTGACGCTCTTCACCGTCGAGCCAGGACTGATGGCACACCCAGATATCCAGGTCGGACGAGCAGCTCTGCCCGACCGAGGAGGTGCTGCCCATGGTGTAAACACCGGTAATCGGCAGCTCGCCCTTCGGCGGGTCCTGCGGCGTCATACCGCGGTACAGCTCAAGTTCGTTCAGATAGTGGCGTTGGGTTTCATCAGGCGTGTAGAAGCAAATACCGCTGGGAACGTTACCATCAAGGTAACCCGGCATCAGTGGATGGTGATAGTGCAATAATGTCGGCAGAAGACTGTAAACCTGCTGAAAAGCGGGTCCCATGGCAGCAAGCGCGCGATCCACACGCAGTTGATTTATGGCATCCAGTCTCTGTTTCAGAGTCTCAATATAGAGGTACAAGACGTATCGCCTGATGTTGCTACCCGTCATGGTGCAGGTCAGTACTTGACCGTCGCCATTCGGGATAAACCGTATGTCAAAAATAACCGTTACCCTTTCTCGTCTGCATATTTTTATCTAATACCGACGAAAAAATGGTCTAAAACGTGATCAATTTAACACCTTGCTCATTGACCGTAAAGAAAGATGCGCTACATACAAGTGTAGCACCGTTCGCTGCGTGTAAATTCTTAAATACGGGCTGGCGGTTTCTCGTCATTATTCACTGTCATTGACGACACTGCGCCTTATCCTCTCACTCACGGTGACCGGAAAACTAACATACTCTCTATAAGGATGTTAGGATGGTCAATGATTGATAATGACGGTAACAAGCATGTTAGACAATGTTTTAAGAATTGCCACACGCCAAAGTCCCCTTGCGCTTTGGCAGGCACATTATGTCAAAGACGCATTGATGGCAACCCATCCGGGACTGACGGTAGAACTGGTGCCGATGGTCACACGCGGCGACGTGATCCTTGATACTCCCCTGGCGAAAGTGGGCGGTAAGGGACTGTTTGTTAAAGAGCTTGAAATCGCGCTGCTGGAAAAACGCGCTGATATCGCCGTGCACTCTATGAAAGACGTTCCGGTGGCCTTCCCGGACGGTCTCGGTCTGGTGACCATTTGCGAGCGCGAAGATCCGCGCGACGCGTTTGTCTCGAATAAATATCACAGTCTGGACGATCTGCCCGCGGGTAGTATCGTCGGGACGTCCAGTTTGCGTCGCCAGTGTCAACTGGCGGAACGCCGTCCGGACCTCATTATCCGTTCGTTGCGCGGCAACGTCGGCACACGTCTCGGCAAGCTGGACAACGGCGACTATGACGCCATTATCCTGGCCGTGGCCGGTCTGAAACGCTTAGGTCTGGAGTCGCGCATTCGCACAGCCTTGCCGCCCGACGTTTCGCTTCCTGCCGTAGGCCAGGGCGCCGTCGGGATTGAGTGTCGTCTTGACGACGCGCGAACACAGGCGCTGCTCGCACCGTTGAATCACTCGCAAACCGCGCTGCGCGTAACGGCGGAACGCGCTATGAACACCCGCCTGGAAGGCGGTTGTCAGGTGCCGATTGGTAGCTATGCAGAAATCATCAACGGTGAAATTTGGCTACGCGCGCTGGTTGGCGCGCCGGACGGTTCGGTGATGGTGCGCGGCGAACGTCGTGGTTCTCCCGAGCAGGCGGAGCAAATGGGCATCTCGCTTGCAGAGGAACTGCTGGAAAACGGCGCGCGCGCGATTCTGACGGAAGTTTATAACGGCGAGACGCCCGCATGAGTATTCTGATCACCCGCCCCTCTCCCGCAGGGGAAGCATTAGTGAGCCGTCTGCGCGCACTGGGGCAGGTGGCCTGGAGTTTTCCACTGATTGAATTTGTCGCCGGTCGGGAGCTACCCACCCTGGCCGACCGCCTGGCGACTCTGACGGAAAACGATCTGGTTTTTGCCCTTTCACAGCACGCCGTCGCCTTTGCTCACGCCCAGCTCCAGCGGGATGGTCGAAACTGGCCTGCGTCGCCGCGCTATTTCGCGATTGGCCGCACCACGGCGCTCGCCCTTCATACCGTTAGCGGGTTCGATATTCGTTATCCATTGGATCGGGAAATCAGCGAAGCCTTGCTACAATTACCTGAATTACAAAATATTGCGGGCAAACGCGCGCTGATTTTGCGTGGCAATGGCGGCCGCGAACTGCTGGGCGAAACCCTGACAGCTCGCGGAGCCGAAGTCAGTTTTTGTGAATGTTATCAACGATGTGCGAAACATTACGATGGCGCGGAAGAAGCGATGCGCTGGCATACTCGCGGCGTAACAACGCTTGTTGTTACCAGCGGCGAGATGTTGCAACGGCTCTGGTCGCTGACTCCCGAGTGGTATCGTGAGCACTGGTTACTACGCTGTCGGCTATTGGTCGTCAGTGAACGTCTGGCGCACCTCGCCCGGGAGCTGGGCTGGCAAGATATTAAGGTCGCTGATAACGCCGACAACGATGCGCTGTTGCGCGCATTACAATAACTCTCATAATGGGATGCCATAATGACGGAACAAGAAAAATCCTCCGCCGTGGTTGATGAGACCAGGGAGAGCGTGGAAACCACGCCACAGCCAGTTAATACCGAGAAAAAAAGTAAGAACGGCGCCGCGCTGGTATTAAGCGCGGTGGCGATCGCGATTGCCCTGGCGGCAGGTATTGGGCTTTATGGCTGGGGGAAACAGCAAGCAACCGCGCAAACGGAAACCAGCGATGCGCTGGCGACGCAACTGACCGCCTTGCAAAAGGCTCAGGAGAGCCAAAAAGCGGAGCTGGAAGAGATTATCAAAAAACAAGCGGCGCAGTTAGAAGACGCGAATCGCCAACAGGCGGCGCTGGCGAAACAGCTTGATGAAGTACAACAAAAAGTCGCCACTATTTCCGGCAGCGATGCTAAAACCTGGCTGCTGGCGCAGGCTGATTTCCTGGTGAAACTCGCCGGACGCAAGCTGTGGAGCGATCAGGACGTCACTACCGCCGCTGCGCTGCTCAAAAGCGCTGACGCCAGTCTGGCGGACATGAATGACCCCAGCCTGATTACCGCACGACGCGCGATTACTGACGATATCGCCAGCCTGTCATCCGTTGCGCAGATCGACTACGACGGCATTATTCTCAAACTCAATCAGCTCTCTAACCAAATCGATAACCTGCGTCTGGCGGATAACGATACCGATGGTTCGCCGATGGATTCAGACAGCAGCGAGCTGTCCAGCTCGCTAAGCGAATGGCGCGTTAACCTGCAAAAAAGCTGGCAGAACTTTATGGACAGCTTTATTACCATTCGCCGCCGCGATGATACCGCCGTACCGCTGTTGGCGCCCAACCAGGACGTCTATTTACGCGAAAATATTCGCTCCCGCCTGTTAGTCGCCGCGCAGGCCGTGCCACGCCATCAGGAAGAAACATACCGTCAGGCGCTGGATAACGTTTCGACCTGGGTTCGCGCTTATTACGATACTGACGACGCCGCGACAAAAGCCTTCCTGGAGGAGGTCGATAAATTAAGCCAGCAAAATATCACGATGGATCTGCCGGAAACCCTGGAAAGCCAGGCGATTCTTGAAAAACTGATGCAAACCCGCGTGCGTAATCTGCTGGCGCAACCGACAGTCTCTACGGCAGCGCCTGCCACGCAGACAGACGCTCCGGCAACCGCGCCGCAAGGAGAATAATGATGCTAAAAGTATTATTGCTCTTTGTGTTGTTGCTCGCGGGTATCGTGGTCGGCCCGATGATAGCCGGTCACCAGGGCTATGTGTTAATCCAGACCGATAACTACAACATTGAAACCAGCGTCACCGGACTGGCGATCATTCTCATCGTCGCTATGGTGGTGCTATTCGCCATTGAGTGGTTGCTACGCCGTCTGTTTCGTACCGGCGCGCACACCCGCGGTTGGTTTGCCGGTCGTAAACGCCGTCGCGCCCGCAAGCAGACCGAACAGGCGCTGCTGAAGCTGGCGGAGGGCGACTATCAGCAGGTTGAAAAGCTGATGTCAAAAAATGCCGACCATGCTGAACAACCGGTGGTAAATTATCTGCTGGCGGCAGAAGCGGCGCAGCAGCGCGGCGATGAAGCACGCGCTAATCAGCACCTTGAACGTGCGGCAGAGCTGGCGGGGAACGACACCATCCCGGTCGAGATCACGCGCGTGCGCTTACAGCTGGCGCGTAATGAAAATCACGCGGCGCGTCACGGCGTGGACAAACTGCTGGAGGTCACGCCGCGTCACCCGGAAGTTCTGCGTCTGGCGGAGCAGGCCTATATTCGCACCAGCGCATGGAGTTCTTTACTGGATATCATCCCATCCATGGCGAAAGCGCACGTCGGCGATGAAGCGCATCGCGCCATGCTCGAACAACAGGCGTGGATAGGACTCATGGATCAGGCGCGCGCCGAGCAGGGCAGCGAAGGATTACGCACCTGGTGGAAAAACCAAAGCCGTAAAACCCGCCATCAGGTGGCGCTGCAGGTCGCAATGGCCGAGCATCTGATCGAATGTGACGATCATGATATGGCGCAGCAGATTATCATTGACGGTCTGAAACGCCAGTATGACGATCGGCTGGTGCTGCCCATTCCTCGCCTCAGAACCAATAATCCGGAACAACTGGAGAAAGTGCTGCGCCAGCAAATCAAGACCGTAGGCGATCGCCCGCTGTTATGGAGCACGCTCGGCCAGTCGCTAATGAAACACGGTGAATGGCAGGAGGCGACCCTGGCTTTCCGCGCCGCGCTAAAACAACGCCCGGACGCGTATGATTATGCCTGGCTTGCCGATGCGCTTGATCGACTGCATCAACCGGAAGAGGCCGCCGCCATGCGGCGCGATGGCTTGATGCTGACATTACAGAACAATCCCCCGCAGTAATTCCCTCTTGCCCGGTGGCGCTTCGCTTACCGGGCTTACCGCCTACGCAAAATCATTCGGAATGCATAAAAAAACGCCTGCCCGGTTAAGGGGCAGGCGTCAAAACAGGTCTGTATGACAACATAAAGGGGTGCTTCACTCAACGTTGTGTCCAGGGTGTTTGATGAGGCGTAAGCGACATCTGTCAGTGGACGATAAGCACCGTAAACGGCTCTGCATCATTCCTGAGTTTATGAGGCCAGAAGGCGAACATAAGAGATGGAATGAGCATCTACCCGTACATTATTGCACATAACGTGCCATCTTTGCACCGCTAAAAAACAGGCGCAGGCATTAAAAAAACGTAGAGAATTCACGCGATTGTCATCCCCCCGCCGCTGGCGAGGTTTTAGCGTGTCGCCCGGCGGAGACAGAACAGGATACTTTTTATAAAGTGATTATAAATCAATAGATTATTCGTCACCGAATAGCGACAAATGAAGCCTGGGATATCGCCAATAAACCATAATGGCAACACGTGCGGGATAAGTGGTTGAAAATGAACAGAAAACAAAAAACCCCGCCGAAGCGGGGTTCAAAATTGGTCGGCGAGAGAGGATTCGAACCTCCGACCCACTGGTCCCAAACCAGTTGCGCTACCAAGCTGCGCTACTCGCCGATATACTGCTTTTTTGAATTTTTAGTTCAATTCATTGAGTCGTGGTGCGAGGGGGGGGACTTGAACCCCCACGTCCGTAAGGACACTAACACCTGAAGCTAGCGCGTCTACCAATTCCGCCACCTTCGCGTTTCACAACCCTATATTAATGGGGTGGCTAATGGGATTCGAACCCACGACAACTGGAATCACAATCCAGGGCTCTACCAACTGAGCTATAGCCACCACTGAAACTTTTTACGCGGTATTAAACCACCGCAGCTCAAGCACCTAAATAAATGGTACGCCCGACAGGATTCGAACCTGAGACCTCTGCCTCCGGAGGGCAGCGCTCTATCCAGCTGAGCTACGGGCGCTTAGCGCCGTTGCGGGGGTGGATAATACGGACTTCACACCCCGCTGTCCAGTGCCTTTTTAAATAAAATGCGCGTTTGGTTATGCTTTGCGCATTTTGGCGCTTATTCCCCCACCTTGTGGGCGGTTCCGTGACGATTCAGACCGAAAACTTTGTAGACCAGCGTGACGGCCAGCAGGAAGATGACGCCGACAAACAGCGACATGCGCGTATCTTCATTAAAGTACATGCCGATTAAAACGCAAACCAGAAACGCCATCGTCAAATAGTTCGCCCACGGGAACATAATGGAACGAAAAGGATGATCCGCAATCGCTTCTTTATGCGCCCGACGAAAGCGCAGTTGGCTAATCAGAATGACAAACCACGGCACCATCCCCGGCAGTACGCTGGCGCTATAAACGTAAACAAAGACGCGCTGCGGATTGGGGATGATGTAGTTCAGGCAAGAACCTACCAGCAAAATCAAAATAGAGAGCGCCACGCCCGCGACCGGCACGCCGTGGCGAGAGACTTTCGCGACTGCCGCCGGCAGTTGACGGTTTTTCGCCAGCGCGTAAAGCATACGCCCACAGCTATACATTCCGCTGTTACAGCCGGAGAGCGCCGCCGTCAGCACGACAAAGTTGATAATGCCAGCCGCGGCGGTGATGCCGATTTTCGCGAAGGTGAGCACAAAGGGACTGCCGTTGCTGCCAATCTCATTCCACGGGAAAATGGTGACGATTACGAAAATCGCGCCAACATAAAAAATCAGGATACGCCACAGCACCTTACCCACCGCGCTACGCAACGTCACCTGCGGATTCTTCGCTTCACCGGCGGTAATACCGATCAACTCAACCCCTTGATAAGAGGCCACCACGATACATAATGCGGTCAGAAAGCCTTTCCAGCCGCCGGCAAAAAAGCCGCCATGCTCGGTCAGATTACCAAAGCCAACCGCCTGGCCGCCGTTACCAAAGCCGAAGAAAATCACCCCCAGACCGATGATGATCATCACAATAATCGTGGTGACTTTGATCATCGCAAACCAGAATTCGATTTCACCATACAGGCGCACCGCAGCCAAATTCGCCAACGCAACCAGTCCGACGGCAATCAGCGCCGGTATCCACTGCGCCATCTCCGGAAACCAGAACTGGACGTAGACCCCAATGGCGGTAATTTCCGAGATTCCGACCGCCATCCACATAAACCAGTATGACCAGGCGGTAAGATAGCCAAAAAAAGGACTCATATACCGGTGGGCGTACACGGCAAAGGAGCCGGTAACAGGTTCCAGAAAGAGCATCTCCCCCATCGAACGCATGATGAAAAAGACGAACAATCCGGCGATGATATACGCCAGCAGCACTGACGGGCCCGCCCATTTCAGCGTACTGGCGGCGCCCATAAAGAGTCCGACGCCGATGGTGCCCCCGAGGGCAATCAATTCAATATGACGAGCTTCCAGCCCACGCTGTAGCTCCGGTTTTTTCTCTGCCATAAATCCTCATGTCGTGTTTGCAACGGTTCCGGTAGTACCGGTTATTGTTATGGGTACATCGATTGTTGCGAATATTTTCTTAAATTTGGACAAATGGCAAATGGAGCATTAAAAAAATGCATTTATTGTGTAAGAAATCATCAATTATGTTGTAAATGAGCAGCGCCATAAGCACAATCCGCTGCTCAAGTCATCAGAAGGGAGAATTAGAGATCGCCAGTATAGTGCCAGCGAAGGTAGCGCAGCAGACGCATCTGGCGGGTAATACGCTTCGGTTGAGAAAGCAGACGATACAACCACTCCAGCCCCAGGTTCTGCCATATTTTTGGGGCGCGTTTGACGTGACCGGTAAACACATCATAGGTACCGCCCACCCCCATATATAGCGCATGGGGATGCACTTCCCGACAATCGCGCATGAGCAATTCCTGTTTTGGCGATCCCATCGCGACGGTGACAATTTTCGCGCCGCTGGCATGGATACGCGCAAATAGCGCCTGACGCTGCTCCGGCGTAAAGTAACCGTCCTGGCTACCCACAATATTGACGTTCCACTGCGTCCGCAGTTTTGCTTCCGTCTGCGCCAGCACCTCAGGCTTGCCGCCGACAAGAAATACCGGTGTGCCTTCTTTCCCCGCGCGCGCCATTAACGCTTCCCAAAGGTCGGCGCCAGCCACACGAGAAACCTGCGCCTGCGGAAATTTTTTACGTATTGAACGCACCACGCTGATGCCATCGGCATATTTAAATTCCGCCGCCGCTATCAACGCGCGAACTTCCGGATTATCTTCCGCCGTCAGCAGCTTTTCGGCGTTGATCGCCACCAACGTGCCTTGCTTCAGTTGTCCATCGGCAAACAGATAATTCAGCGCATGTGACATGTCGCGCCAGCCAATCAGAGGTAATCCACGCAGCGAGTAAAGGGGCGCAGCGGCATTGTTAGTCATAGTTTTCCTTCCACCTGTGCCTGAGGGAGCGAAGTTGTACGTTTATGAATCAGTCCGGCGCTATCAAATAACCAGAACAGAAGCTTAGCGACCAGCAGGCTGGCGCCAAAAACCACCAGGAAGAAAACCACGCGCGAGACAAACGAATCCAGCCCTTCTCGCGCCAGCACAATCATATTAAAGATGGCGCCAAAGCAGAAACTGTGCAGAATCGCCGCCTTATAGCGATTGGGCTCCCGGTTACCCAGTTCATACAGCCAGTCGAACCATTTGATAATCAGCCCGACGACGATCGCGCCGAGCGGAATAAACAGCGCCCCGCCCATGACCACCAGCGATCCGATAAGCGTTGGCGATATCGCCAGGCCAGAATGGTTGTTCAGGACTTCCCAGGTGAAGTAATTCGCAGAGTTCAGCACAATACTGGGTCGTCCCGGCCATAACCAGGTGGGAATAAAGACGTAGAAATCACGCACGATAGGGGCCAGCCCCTGAAAATCGATATTGTGGTAATTTTGCAACAGCAGCGCCAGATTCTCCCACGGCGAAAAGGTATCGCGCGTCAGATAAAGAAACGTATAGAACGCCTCATCGCCGCTCACATTTAATCCGTAGCGTTTGAGCGCCAGCCAGAACATACCGACAATCCCCAGCACGCCCGCCGCTGCCAGCATCCACAGGCTGATCCAGCCCCGAATAATGCCGATAAACAGGAAGATAGCAAACGCAATAATGATGTTAGCGCGCGTGCCGCCGACAATCATGTAGGTCAACAGACCAAACGCGACGGTGCTCACCAGAAAGAACAGCCACGCTTTGCTGTCCTGGCGCAGGAAATAGACCACCAGCATCGCCGGAATGAAGAAATAGAAGAACCGTTTTAACGCCACGCCGGAGACTTCGCTGGAAAAGATCTGGCTGTAGGAGTGCAGCCGGAACAGCAAAAAGCCGTTATGCATAAAGAAAATCGCCACGCTCACCAGCGCGATGCCCATCAGGATCACCCAGGTAAGGTGGGTTTCCACCCGGTTCATGGTAAATAGCGGCTTGCGTGGTACATCCACAACGCGTTTGCGTAAACGCGTTTTATAGGTCACGTAATACACGCCGTAGAAACAGGCGGCGGATAATAGAGCCTGCAATAAGATTTCCGGCGGCGCAACGCCAACGTCGAAACGAAATACCAGCACGCTGGTTAGCGGAAAACCAAAAAAGAAGGTCAACAAAAACAGCAACGAAAAGAAAACGTTGAAGTTAAAACGCACGCGGCGGAATTCAAACCAGGTCAGCGTGGCGATAAACAGCGTAGAGAGCAGCCAGACCACCAGCAGCCCGCTGAATTGCATTAAACTCATTCGGCTTCTCCTGCGGCGATTCTCAACGCATTATGCCACGGTTGCAGGTAGTTGGGGCTAAAGAAGGTGATGCCGCTTTTATCTACCGATGCGAGCTGACGCTGCGCCTCGCGCACGACCTGCTCATTAAGATCGTCCGTGGTAAACAGGACGGGCAGATGCTGTTCCGCCATATCCTGCCAGAAAGGATTGTCGCGGTTCAGTACGCACGGGATATCGGCCTGAATTAGCAGACACAACGTCCCGATCCCCTGTTGGCGGGCAAAAATAAAATAACCGAGGTCGCACTGGCGCAACAGCGCAAGATAGGCATCAAATTCCATTTTTTCGCTAAGAATTTGTAGATTTTCGGCGCTAAACAGCGCCAGACCGGCCTGACGAACCTCATCAATATAGGCCTGGTTATTGGCCGGATAGCCCATCGGCACCACCACGTTTACCGTGTCGCCAAACTGCTGATACACCGCCCGTAACGCCGCAATATGTTGGTTACTGCGATCGCCGGAGTTCCCTACCAAAATGGTCAATTTCCCCGCACGTTGGTGCTCTTTTGCCATAGCATTCAGGGAAGGGTCCATGCGCGTCGGGAAATAGAGCAACTCGCCGCGTACGCCCGGATGCAGGCGCGCAAAATAGCTGAGATCGCCGCGCGTCGCGAATACGCCCCCTACTCGCCCCTGCGCGATACGACGAAGCGGGTAGAAAAGACGGAATTTCAGCCCGTGGGACACTTCGTAGAGATCCGCGCCCCAGATATGCCAGTAAAACTGAGCTGGCTTAATACCGCCGCTTAACAGCGCCAGCCACAGGCTGGTGTTGAACTGACCGTGAAAGAAGAATCTCTGTCGACGATTTGCTTTCGCTTTGGCGATGACCGCCTGCGCCAGCGCTTTCTTACTGCCATAAAAACGAAGCGAGAGCGCCGGGCAGCTTTCCGTGAAGCCGTTATCTTCGCCAGCAACCATAAATTCGCGCGCGTGCTCGCTTGTGGCGGCCAGCGTATCATTGAAAAACCGCAGCACGGTGTGGTTATGGTGAGGGATATCCGATCCCAGGACGTGAATCAGTACAGTCATGCTCGCCTACGCCAGAGTAAAAATACGCCGCAACAAAGTGAAAAATAGACAATATAGGTGGCCATATAAGCCTGTGCCGCACCCAGCGCGCCGTGAGCGGGAATCAGCCAGTGAGCGAACGCCGTTAACAGAATGAACTGGCTAATTTCGGCCAGAATGTAAAATCGCAACGACGCTTTGGCAATCACCAGATAACCGAAAACATAGGCGCCGACTTTCAGCACGTCGCCCACTAACTGCCAGGCGAACAGATCGCGCATCGCGGTGAATTTGGCGGAAAAAAGCAGCCAGATAGCAAAATCGCGCAGTAGCCAGACGGTAAAACTCGCCGCCGCAACCGCCGGTAAAACAAATTTCAGCGCTTTTACCACTTCACGCGTAATGTCCTGTTTTTCCGTCAGGCGTGAGAGCGTGGGTAACAGGTAAACGCTGAAGGAGGCGGTGATAAATTGCAGATAGGCGTCAGAAATACTGCTTACGCCCTGCCAGATCCCGACATCGCTCCAGCTATAGTGCGCGGCCAGTTGGTTTCGCATCATCACATAGGCGACCGGCATCGTAACGGAGGTAATCAGCGCCATCAGGGTAAATTTACTGAGCTGCCCTGCCAGACCGTTATCCCAGGAGGGCTTGAGATAACGTAGCGGGACGGTGCCGCGCTTAATCAGTATTATACCGGCAGGCACTACCACCAGCGCCGGCACCAGCGCCAGGCCAAGCAGAGCGCCTTCATAGCCGCCGACACGATAGCAGAGATACCAGGCGACGACGCCCAAAAAGCTGCCGACAATTAACGATAAGGCATTACCCGACGCGTCACGAAAGCCCTTCATTAGCGCCAGCAGCAGGTTCGCCCAGGCGATCCCCATTTGTACCAGCGCAACCAGACGCACCAGCCCTTGATAGTCCGTGTGACCGAACAGTCCCTGGCTAATCGGTGCCGCCGCCAGCAGGAAGACCAGCGCCAGCAGCGTAGAGAACCCCAATACCATCGCGGAGGAGGTTCCCACCACGGTACGTAACTGCGCCGGGTCATCATGATGTTGTGCGACGAGTTTGGTAACGCCGTTAAATATCCCCGCGCCAGCCAATACGCCCAGCACGGTGATCATCTGGCGGAAGTTACCCGCTTGTCCGACGCCCGCCGGGCCAAAAGAGACGGCCAGTAGTTTCACCACCAGCAGTCCGGCGCCAATTTTTACCAGCGTACTGACCGCCGTCCACAGGGAGGCTTTAGCAAGCGACATATCAGGAGAAATAATTTAGCAAGGTAGTAATCACCGTTCGTTGATCGACGGGCGCAAGGTTATAAAACAGCGGCAGACGCAGCAAACGTTCGCTCTCTTTTGTGGTGTAGACATCGTCCCCGATAAACTCGCCGAATTTATCGCCCGCCGGACAATCATGCAGCGGAATGTAATGGAATACCGCCATGATTTCCGCCTCTTTCAGGAAATTAATCAGCGCGCTGCGATCGGCGATATCCCGCAGTTTGATGTAAAACATATGGGCATTATGCCCGCAGTTTTCCGGAATAGAAGGCAGCTCGATACGCCCGGCGCGCGCCAGCGGCGTTAACGCATCGTAGTAAGTCTGCCACAGCGACAGACGCTGTTGATTGATACGATCGGCGGCCTCCAGTTGCGCCCACAGATAGGCAGCCTGCAGATCGGACATCAAATAACTGGAGCCGATATCCCGCCAGGTGTATTTGTCCACTTGACCACGGAAGAACTGGCTACGGTTGGTGCCTTTTTCGCGGATGATCTCCGCGCGTTCAATTAGCGTACGATCGTTGATCAGCGTCGCGCCGCCTTCGCCGCCAGCGGTGTAATTTTTGGTTTCATGGAAGCTAAAACAGCCGATGTGACCGATCGTCCCTAACGCGCGCCCTTTGTACGTGGACATCACACCCTGGGCGGCATCCTCGACAACGAACAGATTATACTTATCCGCCAGCGCCATGATGACGTCCATTTCACAAGCGACGCCAGCGTAGTGTACCGGCACGATAGCGCGGGTTTTATCAGTAATCGCCGCCTCAATCAGCGTTTCGTCAATATTCATCGTATCCGGACGAATATCGACAAACACAATTTTCGCGCCGCGCAGGACAAAAGCGTTAGCGGTGGAGACAAACGTAAAGCTCGGCATGATCACTTCATCGCCGGGCTGAATATCCAACAACAGAGCCGCCATCTCGAGTGATGCGGTACAGGAAGGCGTCAGCAACACCTTCGCGCTGCCGAAATGTTGCTCCAGCCACTGCTGGCAACGACGCGTAAAGCCGCCGTCGCCGCACAGTTTGCCGCTGCTCATTGCAGACTGCATGTATTCGAGTTCGGTTCCCACCACCGGCGGCGCATTAAAAGGAATCATGTTGTCACCTGTATAACCAGTACGCAGTGCTTTCGATGTTGGCACCGCTTTGTATGTAACGTTTAAGCGCGGCGGTGTTGCCCAACTGGGTCGCCACCCGCAATGTTGCTTTGCCGCGACTCTGCGCCCAACAGATCGCCGCCTGCATAAGTTCCGCTCCCGCGCCGCGTCCGGCCAACAGACCGATGCGCGCGTCGGTATCATTCAATTCCCGCAGCGAGACGTAACCACGGATAGCGCCTGTCTCTGTGCGAAGCACCAGGCATTGGTGATCAAACGTGCCGCGTACCGCATTCTCAATCCACTGGGCGTAAAAACGGGCGCTGGCATCGGGCGCATACCACGGCGCGCGAAAACGACTCTGCGTAAACGCCTCTCCGGCCAACTGACGCAAAGCAGGAATGTCTTTAAGATGTGCAATTCCCGCGCCATGCTGGTCGCGATGCCCTTTTACCGGCAACGCAAAATCCACCTCGCCTTCAACCAAAGAGAATCCCAGCGATTGCAACGCCGACAGCCAGGCGATATTTTCAGCCGGCACTTTTACCTGCACGCGTTGCCACGCCTGCAGCGCTTCTGGCGTTAATTCGGGCGCTGAGGCATCGATACGCACAATGCCGCTATTCACGCCAAAGAACGTATTTTCCCAGAGTAACGGTTCAATACTGGCGCGGACGGGCACGGAGCAACTCCAGTAAATATTGGCCATAGCCGGTTTTTTCAAGCTGACTGGCGGCGCGTTTCAAACCATCATCATCCAGCCAGCCGTTGCGCCAGGCAATCTCCTCCAGACAGGCAATTTTGAAGCCCTGGCGCTTTGATACGCCGCGCGTAATGGGATGCAACCGGGTACCGGAACCTCCCGCCAGAATGATGCCTTTCATTCGTTTCTCCTCCAGGAGTAAGAACCTGCCGTTTAGCGTTTCAGTCCTAAGCGTTCGCCCTGATAACTGCCATCCTGCACGGGTTTCCACCAGGCCTCATTGGCGAGATACCACTGAACGGTTTTTCGCATCCCGCTTTCGAAGGTTTCCTGCGGCGTCCAGCCCAGCTCGCGGGCGATTTTCGACGCGTCGATGGCATAACGTAAGTCATGGCCGGGTCGATCGTCGACGAAGGTAATGAGATCGTGATAATTCGCCACACCCTGCGGTTTTTGTGGGGCCAGTTCTTCCAGCAGAGCGCAGATCGTCCTGACCACATCCAGATTTTTACGTTCGTTATGACCGCCGATATTATACGTTTCGCCCACCGCGCCGTTCGTCACCACGTGATACAACGCACGGGCATGATCCTCTACATACAGCCAGTCGCGAATTTGCTGACCGTTGCCATAGACCGGCAATGGTTTACCCGCCAGCGCGTTCAGAATCATCAGCGGGATCAGTTTTTCCGGGAAATGGTAGGGCCCGTAGTTATTAGAGCAGTTGGTGACAAGCGTAGGCAGACCGTAGGTACGTAACCAGGCGCGTACCAGATGGTCGCTGCTGGCTTTGGAGGCGGAATAAGGGCTGCTTGGCGCATATGGCGTGGTTTCGGTGAAGAAATCGTCTGCAGTATGCAGATCGCCATACACTTCATCGGTGGAGATATGGTGGAAGCGGAACGCCGCTTTAGCGTCCGCGTCAAGCGCGGACCAGTAAGCGCGAGCGGCTTCCAGCAAGGTGTAAGTACCAACGATATTCGTTTCAATAAACGCCGCCGGGCCGTCGATGGAACGGTCTACATGGCTTTCCGCCGCCAGGTGCATCACGCTATTGGGCTGATACTGCTGGAAGACTCGCTCCAGTGATGCCCGATCGCAGATATCCACCTTCTCAAAGGCGAAACGGTCGCTTTGCGTCACCGATGCCAGAGACATCAGGTTGCCCGCATAGGTGAGTTTATCCACCACCACCACCGCGTCTGCCGTTTCATGGATGATATGCCGCACCACCGCAGATCCGATAAAGCCTGCGCCGCCGGTCACCAGAATGCGTTTCATCAGCGCCAGACTCCTTTGGTATCAACCACATAACGTTGATGAACCGCATCGCCGGGAATCGCTTTAAATTCGTCGTGATCGACCAGCATCACCAGCACATCGGCGGCGGCCAGCGCCGCGTCCAGTTTCGCCAGCGTGCAAAGTCCGTCCAATTTTTTCGGCAACTGACGGATATTCGGTTCGACGATCAGGGTTTCGCCGCTGTGCCAGCGGGCGATACTTTGCGCGATCCCCATCGCCGGGCTTTCGCGCAGATCGTCGATATTCGGCTTAAAGGCCAGCCCAAAACAGGCGATTTTCACTTCGCTGGCGCGTTTATCGGTGGCCGCCAGGCAATCTGCGACCGCGGCTTTTACCTGATCGACCACCCAGTGCGGTTTGCCGTCATTCACTTCACGCGCGGTGCGAATCAGTCTCGCCTGCTGCGGATTTTGCGCCACAATAAACCACGGATCGACCGCAATGCAGTGCCCGCCAACGCCTGGGCCCGGCTGCAAAATATTGACGCGCGGATGGCGGTTCGCCAGACGGATCAATTCCCAGACGTTAATCCCCTGTTCGGCGCAAATCAGCGACAATTCATTCGCAAAAGCGATATTCACATCACGGAAGCTATTTTCCGTCAGCTTGCACATCTCTGCGGTGCGCGAGTTGGTGACAACGCATTCGCCCTCAAGGAAAATTTTGTACAGCGCGCTGGCGCGAGCCGAACATACTGGCGTCATACCGCCAATCACGCGGTCATTTTTAATGAGTTCCACCATCACCTGACCCGGCAGCACGCGCTCCGGACAATAGGCGATATTCACGTCGGCCTGCTCGCCCGCCTGCTGGGGAAAGGTCAGATCCGGGCGCATCCCGGCCAGCCAGCCGGCCATTTGCTCCGTTGCGCCGACCGGCGATGTTGATTCCAGAATCACCAGTGCCCCTTTTTTTAATACCGGCGCAATGGATTTCGCCGCGGCTTCCACATAGGCCATGTCAGGGTCGTGATCGCCTTTGAATGGCGTCGGCACGGCAATCAGGTACGCATCGGCCTCGACAGGTGTCGTCGTCGCACGCAGAAAGCCGCCTTCCACCGCCATCTTCACCACATTGCCCAACGCCGGCTCCACGATGTGAATTTCACCGCGATTTATGGTGTCTACCGCATGTTGGTTGATATCCACGCCGATAACCTGCTTCTGGCGGGAAGCAAAAGCGGCCGCAGTCGGTAATCCGATATACCCCAGCCCAATAACAGAAATGGTCGTAAAACTCATAACGATACCCGATAACTTTTTAACGCCTGTAAAATGCGCGCGCATGATTGCCCGTCACCATAAGGATTATGGGCGCGGCTCATGGTTTGATATTCATTTTCGTCGTGCAGCAGACGCATAACTTCCGCCACAATGCGCCGGGAGTCCGTGCCGATCAGTCTTACCGTACCAGCGGTAATGGCTTCCGGACGCTCTGTGGTTTCACGCATGACCAATACCGGCTTACCTAATGACGGCGCTTCTTCCTGAATACCGCCGGAATCGGTCAGAATGAGCCAGGCGTGATTCATCAGCCAGACAAAAGGTAAGTAGTCCTGCGGTTCAATCAGTACCACGTTTTCAACATGGCCGAGGATACGGTTGACAGGTTCGCTGACGTTGGGATTGAGATGCACCGGATAGACAATTTGCACATTCTGGTTCGCGGCGGCGATTTCCGCCAGCGCCTGGCAGATATGCTCAAAGCCCTGACCAAAGCTTTCACGCCGATGACCGGTCACCAAAATCATTTTCTTATTCGCGTTGAGGAAAGGATACTGCTCGGCCAGTTCAGCCTGTAATGTATCGCTCGTCAGAACGCGATCGCGTACCCAGATCAGCGCGTCGATAACGGTATTGCCAGTGACAAAAATGCGCTCATCCGGAATGTTCTCCCGCAACAGATTCTGCCGCGAGTTTTCCGTCGGCGCAAAGTGGTACATCGCCAGATGTCCGGTCAGCGTGCGGTTTGCCTCTTCCGGCCAGGGGGAATAGAGATCGCCGGTTCGCAACCCGGCTTCTACGTGCCCTACCGGAATTCGTTGATAGAAAGCCGCCAGGCTGGTAGCAATCGTAGTGGTGGTATCGCCATGAACCAGCACCACATCAGGTTTAAAATCTGCCAGGATCGGCTTTAATCCCTCCAGAATTCGGCAGGTAATTTCCGTCAACCCCTGTCCCGGCTGCATAATGTTGAGATCGTAATCAGGCACAATAGAAAAAAGAGTTAATACCTGATCAAGCATCTCCCGATGCTGCGCAGTAACGCATACTTTGGCCTCGAAATGAGGATCTTTTTCCAGCGCATGGACCAGAGGCGCCATCTTAATGGCCTCCGGTCGTGTACCAAATACAGTCAGTACTTTCACATCGATTCTCTTCGAATAGACAGTAGGGGCCCAGCCCCCTACTGCAGAGGTGTTGCTAAATCGTGCGGCGACGGGTTAAGGCAACGCCCGCACCGATTAGCGCCCCAACGATACCCCACATAATCATCAGGAAGGCTCGGCGTGGGCTATCACGTTTTACCGGTTCTTCCGGTGTACGCAAATAACGATAGGTCTGAAAACGAGGGTCCAGGGTCGGCCCCACATTAAGCGTATTCAACATTGCCCGATTTTGAAAGTAGTCCAAATCGAACGCAGGGCCAACCGCTTGCAGATTTTCAAGACGCGCCTGCAACATAGGGCGACCGAGTAAAAAAAGCTCTGAGTCCGGTAATTCATCCGCCGGGACATCCGTCGCGCTACGAGAAATATTATGTTGTTCCGCAATTTTGAGCGCCTGCTCAATACTGTTTACACGACGTGAATAGATCGCTTTCGCAACCTCTTCCTGCCGTTTGACCTGGGCTTTCATCTGCACGGTACGCGCAGCCCAGGCACCTTTTAATTCATCATTCAGATGGCTCGCCGCCCGCTGGCTGGCGAATGCGACATACTGACGCAGCAGATTATTGGCGTCCGGCGCAGTTTCAGCAATCAGCTTCACATTGTCGTTGATGGCGCGTGTAAAATCGCCGGGCGTAAACTGTATGTTATTGATCAGTTCATCAAGCATCGCCGCATCAGCTTTGCTATTCCCGACCATTCGCTGCTTGTAATAGTCCGTCTGTAACCAGAAATCGCGACGCGTATCCCAGGAGGCAAGTTGCATGATGAACTCTTTATACGCTTCATCCATCACCGAGGGTTTATCGGAAGAAGCAGGATCGGTCTTAATATCCAGGTTGCGCAGAAACTGCTGCTGGGAGTAATAACCGCCCAACATATTTACGGTTGGGCGATCGGTGATCGCCGTCGCACTCCACTCCTGACGAGCAAAAAAGGTATAGGCTAACGCGATAAGGGCAAATAGCAGGCCAATGCCGATAATCCAGAATTTGCCAGCCCATAAAGTACGAAACAACCCGCGAATATCCAGTTCATTTTCAGCGCTCACCGCGCGTGCCCCCGGTAATGGTTGTGTCATCGTATCCTCATTTACTTGGTTAAGTTTGGCCGGTTCTCACGTTGCCTGCGCAGGCGACGCTTCACACGCTTAATAAATCTCGCCACCTTCCAGGCCCGCTTAATGCAGTAGCCATAGAGGAAGAATGCTAGCAAAAAGAGCACCAACATAACCCATTCAGGAACAAAATGAGAGTATTCTGCCGTTACGCCTACTCCCGCCAGAATCGCCGCTGCGAGCGTAATAAGAACAAATGCCTGGCGGGAAGTAAACCCTGCTCGCATAACCAAATGATGAATATGTTGGCGATCAGGGGAAAAGGGGCTCATCCCTTTACGCAGACGGCGATACATAATCGCCACCATATCCATCAATGGAATAGCGATAATCCATAGCGCGGTAACCGGGCTGATAGAGTGAGTTTTCCCCTGCGTCGTTTCCAGTAAGAGCCAGATGACGGTAAAGCCAATCAGTGTACTACCGGCATCGCCCATAAAGACTTTATAACGCCGCCCCAAAATACCGAGATTAAGCATAATGTAAGGCAGAATCGCGGCGATCATGGCAAAGCACCACATTGCCAGACTAGTCTGACCATCAAACCATAAAATCAGCCCCATCGCCGCAAATGAGACGCTGGATAACCCACCCAGCAGGCCGTCAATACCGTCCACCATATTGAAAGCGTTGATCGCCGCCCATACCGCAAACAGCGTAAGGAAATAGCCAAAGGGGCCAAGCACTAACTCCCAAGGCCCAAAGATGTAACCAAGGCTACCTAAGTGAAGTTTTGCGATAACCATCATTACAACCGCAATAACAGCCTGAACCACAGCACGAATTTTTACACTGATATCAAAACGGTCATCCATCGCACCAACAAAAACCAATACACCAGCGCAAATAAGATATAGCGATAAGTGCGGTATGTAGTAATCCGAGAGGCCAAACATAAAGCAGATTCCTGCAAACACAGAAATCCCGCCGACTAATGGGATAACACCCTGATGTCGTTTACGAAAGTTTGGTTTATCCACTAAACCAATTTTTATGGCTACTTTTCGCGCAAGAAAAATAAAAATGGTCGTGAATAAAAAAATACTGATTAGCTCAGATAAAGCGGTGAGTAACTTCACAGTGTATGTGCTCTCAGCATATATCATTTCCTTAAAGTATAATGCGTTACGCCAGCTCCTAGAAGAGACCTGTTAGAACATTACACTTTTTACCGCAAACAATGTGTATTGTGCATGGTGTTACTCTGTAGCGCATATCCCGATGACCAGTTTATATGACATGACGCTAAGATGAATCGCAAAACAAAAACGCCACGTAAAAACGTGGCGTTTTCAGGTAAAGACCAGGTTATGAGCGCTTCATCATCTCGAAAAAGTCGTCATTAGTTTTGGTCATCGCCAGTTTGTTAATGAGGAATTCCATCGCGTCAATTTCACCCATCGGATGGATGATTTTACGCAGGATCCACATTTTCTGCAGCTCTTCCTGAGTGGTGAGCAGCTCTTCTTTACGGGTACCGGAACGGTTGTAGTCGATAGCCGGGAAGACACGTTTTTCAGCGATCTTACGCGAGAGGTGCAGCTCCATGTTACCGGTGCCTTTAAACTCTTCGTAGATAACTTCGTCCATCTTGGAACCGGTATCGATTAGCGCCGTCGCGATGATAGTCAGGCTACCGCCCTCTTCCACGTTACGCGCCGCGCCGAAGAAACGCTTCGGACGATGCAGGGCGTTAGCGTCCACACCACCGGTCAATACTTTACCGGAAGCCGGCACCACGGTGTTGTAGGCTCGCGCCAGACGGGTGATGGAGTCGAGCAGGATGATAACGTCTTTCTTGTGTTCAACCAGACGTTTCGCCTTCTCGATAACCATTTCGGCAACCTGAACGTGGCGGGATGCCGGTTCGTCAAAGGTAGAGGCAACAACTTCGCCTTTCACCAGACGCTGCATCTCGGTTACTTCTTCCGGACGTTCGTCAATCAGCAGCACCATCAGCACGCAGTCTGGGTGGTTATACGCGATGCTCTGCGCGATGTTCTGCAGCAGCATGGTTTTACCCGCCTTCGGCGGCGCGACAATCAGACCGCGCTGGCCGCGACCGATCGGCGAAGCCAGATCCAGAACGCGCGCCGTTAAGTCTTCGGTAGAACCGTTACCACGCTCCATACGCAGACGAGAGTTTGCGTGCAGCGGGGTTAAGTTCTCAAAGAGGATTTTGTTACGGGCGTTTTCCGGTTTGTCGTAGTTAACTTCGTTAACTTTCAACAGCGCAAAATAGCGTTCACCTTCTTTCGGCGGGCGAATCTTACCAGAAATGGTATCACCAGTGCGGAGGTTGAAACGGCGGATTTGGCTGGGGGAAACGTAGATATCATCAGGACCGGCGAGGTAGGAGCTGTCTGCAGAACGGAGGAAACCAAATCCATCCTGCAATATCTCCAGCACACCGTCGCCAAAGATATCTTCGCCACTCTTTGCGTGCTGCTTCAGGATGGCAAAAATAATGTCCTGCTTGCGCATACGGGCCAGGTTTTCCAGCCCCATACTTTCGCCGAGAGTGATCAGCTCAGAAACCGGCGTATTCTTTAATTCGGTAAGATTCATAATGGTGTGAGTTCTTAAACTTGGGGTAAATCTCGAACTTAATGTTGTGAATGGTATGGCAGGGTCATCCATGCCTGTTTACGGCTATCAACTCATGTCTGTTCGCTGTCTGGTCACAGGAAAGTACGCAGAACTGAAACGACAAGACGGAATGAGCGAAGAGCCAGGAATCTTTCCACTTCTCGTGCGAGAAAAAACGGGAAGTGACGGATAAAACCAGATTCAAACTTAATAAGGTATGTTTAATTCGAAGTCAATACTAACTTAGCACGACTCAGACCGGGCGTCCAGAGATCCTGACAATTTAAGAATAACGTAAGGACAACAGACGCCACGAAACTGCCTGATACCTTAATCATTCGTCGAATGACAGACGCCTGACCATACAGCGCCTTTGTCATTCGACGTATAAAAGGTATTACGCCAGATTGGCGTCGAGAAACTCTTTCAACTGACCTTTAGACAGTGCGCCTACTTTGGTTGCCGCCACTTCGCCGTTTTTAAACAGCAGCAGAGTCGGAATACCGCGGATGCCATATTTAGGCGCAGTACCTGGGTTCTGGTCAATGTTCAGTTTGGCAACGGTCAATTTGCCCTGATATTCGTCAGCGATTTCATCCAGAATCGGAGCGATCATTTTACACGGCCCGCACCACTCTGCCCAGAAATCAACGAGGATAGCCCCGTCCGCTTTGAGTACATCCGTGTCAAAACTGTCGTCAGTCAGGTGAATAATTTTATCGCTCATATATAACTCCACAGGAATAAGCCTGGCGTGTTGGTGTAGCATTAACCAACGAGGTGCTGATGTTAACTTCGCCAACAAAGGTTGACTTTATTTCACCGGATACGCTTTCGTAAAGCAATAGTAAGCTGATATTCTACCACACTATGAGCAAAACACATTTAACAGAACAGAAGTTTTCCGACTTCGCCCTGCACCCACAGGTGGTTGAAGCCCTTGAAAAAAAAGGGTTTTATAATTGTACGCCCATTCAGGCACTGGCCCTTCCGCTAACGCTGGCGGGTCGTGACGTTGCAGGGCAGGCGCAAACCGGTACCGGGAAAACGATGGCGTTTCTGACGTCAACGTTTCATTATTTACTTTCTCATCCCGCGATCGACGATCGCAAGGTGAACCAGCCGCGCGCGCTGATCATGGCGCCGACGCGTGAATTAGCCGTACAAATTCACGCAGACGCGGAGCCGTTGGCGCAAGCGACAGGCTTAAAATTAGGCCTGGCTTACGGCGGCGATGGTTACGACAAGCAGCTTAAAGTGCTGGAAAGCGGCGTTGATATTCTTATTGGTACGACGGGCCGACTGATCGACTACGCCAAACAAAATCACATTAACCTCGGCGCCATTCAGGTCGTCGTACTCGATGAAGCCGATCGCATGTACGATTTGGGCTTTATTAAAGATATCCGCTGGCTGTTCCGTCGTATGCCGCCGGCTGCGCAGCGTCTGAACATGTTGTTCTCCGCCACCCTGTCTTATCGGGTTCGCGAACTGGCGTTTGAACAGATGAACAACGCCGAATATGTTGAAGTGGAACCGGAGCAAAAGACCGGCCACCGCATTAAAGAAGAGCTTTTCTATCCCTCTAATGAAGAGAAAATGCGTTTACTGCAAACGCTGATCGAAGAAGAGTGGCCGGATCGCGCCATTATTTTCGCCAACACCAAGCATCGTTGCGAAGATATCTGGGGACACCTGGCGGCAGATGGCCATCGTGTTGGTCTGCTGACCGGCGATGTCGCGCAGAAAAAGCGCCTGCGGATTCTGGATGAGTTCACCCGCGGCGATCTGGATATTCTTGTGGCGACCGATGTCGCGGCGCGCGGGTTGCATATCCCCGCCGTAACGCACGTCTTTAACTACGATCTGCCAGACGATTGTGAAGACTATGTTCACCGTATCGGTCGTACCGGTCGCGCTGGCGCCAGCGGACATTCCATCAGCCTGGCTTGCGAAGAGTATGCGCTGAATCTGCCCGCTATTGAGAGCTATATCGGCCACTCGATTCCGGTCAGCAAATACAATCCGGAAGCGCTCATGAACGATCTGCCCAAGCCGTTGCGCCTGACGCGTGCGCGTCCTGGCAATGGTCCGCGCCGCGCTGGCGCTCCGCGTAATCGTCGTCGTTCAGGTTAAGAAAAGTTATGCCATACACAAAATCATTTAGCCTGTATCAAGGCGGCAAGAAAACAAATCCCGATGAGCTTAGGAAGAGTACGCAGCCAACATGGATACAGGTTGAAGGATGAAGTGTATGAATTCCACCTCGTTGTATGCCGCCATTGATCTCGGTTCCAATAGTTTTCATATGCTGGTCGTGCGCGAGGCGGCGGGAAGCATCCAGACGCTGACCCGAATAAAACGCAAGGTGCGTCTGGCCGCGGGTCTGAACAACGACAACCACCTTTCAGCCGAAGCAATGGAACGCGGCTGGCAATGCCTGCGCCTGTTTGCTGAACGTTTGCAGGATATCCCGCAGCCACAAATCCGCGTGGTTGCCACCGCAACATTGCGTCTCGCCGTCAATGCAGGTGAATTTATCGCGAAAGCGCAGACTATCCTTGGTTGTCCGGTGCAGGTTATCAGCGGCGAAGAAGAGGCGCGGCTAATTTATCAGGGGGTCGCTCATACCACCGGCGGCGCAGATCAGCGACTGGTGGTGGATATCGGCGGCGCCAGCACTGAACTGGTTACCGGCACTGGCGCGCAAACCACGTCGCTGTTTAGCCTGTCGATGGGCTGCGTAACGTGGCTTGAACGCTATTTTAGCGATCGTAATCTGGCGCAAGAAAACTTTGATGATGCGGAGAAAGCCGCGCGCGATGTACTGCGTCCGGTCGCCGATGAACTGCGTTTTCATGGCTGGAAGGTCTGCGTGGGTGCCTCCGGCACCGTACAGGCATTGCAGGAAATCATGATGGCGCAGGGGATGGACGAGCGCATTACGCTCGCCAAACTGCAGCAGCTAAAACAACGCGCGATACAGTGCGGGCGTCTGGAAGAGCTGGAAATCGAAGGACTGACGCTGGAGCGCGCGCTGGTTTTCCCAAGCGGGCTGGCTATTCTGATCGCGATATTTACCGAGCTGAACATCCAGAGCATGACGCTGGCAGGCGGCGCGTTACGCGAAGGGCTGGTGTATGGGATGTTGCATCTGGCGGTAGATCAGGATATCCGCAGCCGCACGCTGCGAAACATTCAGCGTCGGTTTATCGTCGATACCGATCAGGCAAATCGCGTGGCGAAGCTGGCAGATAACTTCCTCAAACAGGTAGAAAATGCCTGGCATATTGAGCCTATCAGTCGTGAACTGTTGCTTAGCGCTTGCCAATTGCATGAGATCGGTCTGAGCGTTGATTTTAAACAGGCGCCCTATCATGCCGCCTATTTAGTACGCCATTTGGATCTGCCTGGCTATACGCCCGCGCAGAAAAAGTTGCTCGCCACCCTCTTACTGAATCAGACCAATCCGGTCGATCTCTCTTCGCTTCATCAGCAAAACGCGGTACCGCCCCGTGTTGCGGAACAGCTATGCCGTTTGCTGCGCCTGGCGATTCTCTTTGCCGGTCGCCGTCGTGACGATCTGGTACCAGAAATTACGCTACAGGCGCTAAATGAAAATCTGACGTTAACCTTACCTGGCGACTGGCTGGCGCATCACCCGCTGGGTAAAGAGTTGATTGATCAGGAAAGCCAGTGGCAAAGCTATGTACACTGGCCGCTGGACGTTCGCTAATCGTAGTCTGATTGCCGGATGACGCTTCGCTTATCCGGCCTACGATTTCGCTCGCTTTGCCGCCATCATGGCTTTCAGATTAGCCAGGTGACTTTGCCCTTTTTGCATTCGCTCCTCAGCGCTTACCACTTTGCGCTCCTGCTCCCAGATTAAATCATCCTGCGGCAGTTCTAACAGGAAGCGACTGGGTTCCGGGCGCACCAGTTCCCCATACTGACGGCGCTCTTTACATAATGTAAAGGTGAGCTCTTTCTGCGCGCGAGTGATCCCGACATAGGCCAGCCGACGCTCTTCCTCAATATTATCTTCGTCAATGCTGCTTTGATGCGGCAAAAATCCTTCTTCCATTCCCACCATATAGACATACGGGAATTCCAGTCCTTTCGACGCATGAAGCGTCATCAACTGTACCTGATCCAGCTCTTCTTCGCTCTCGCCGCGCTCCATCATATCGCGCAGCGTAAAGCGTGTAACCACCTGGGTCAGCGTCATCGGCTCATCGAGTTCGTTGCCTTCCAGCATCTCAGTCATCCAGCTAAAGAGCTGGTTAACGTTTTTCATACGCATTTCCGCCGCTTTGGGGCTCGGCGAGGTTTCGTACAACCAGGACTCATAGTCAATACCGTGGATGAGATCGCGCACGGCGGCGACAGGCTCGCGTTCGGCCAGACGCTGGATTTCCCCCAACCAGTGGGTAAAACGCGTCAATGAATCGTAACCACGTCCGGTCAGCTTTTGGCTAAGCCCCATATCAAAGCTGGCGGTAAACAGGCTTTTATTACGCGTCATTGCCCATTCACCCAGCTTTTGCAGAGTAGCCGGACCGATTTCGCGTTTTGGCGTATTCACGATGCGCAGGAAAGCGCTGTCATCATCCGGGTTGGTCAACACCCGCAGATAGGCCAGCAAGTCTTTAATCTCCGGACGGGAGAAAAATGAGGTGCCGCCGGAAATTTTGTACGGAATACGGTTCTGCATGAGGAATTTTTCAAATACCCGCGACTGATGATTCCCGCGATACAGAATGGCGTAATCCTTGTACTGGGTCTTGTTCACAAAGTGATGGGCAATCAGTTCGCCGGTAACGCGCTCAGCTTCATGCTCTTCATTGTTTGCGCTTAACACTTTGAGTTCCGCGCCGTAACCGAGCTCGGAAAAGAGGCGCTTTTCAAAGACGTGCGGATTGTTGGCGATGAGAATATTCGCCGCTTTCAGGATGCGGCCCGAAGAACGATAGTTTTGCTCCAGTTTAATCACCTGCAGCGCCGGAAAATCCTGGCTCAGTAACACCAGGTTTTGCGGACGCGCCCCGCGCCAGGAGTAGATAGACTGATCGTCATCGCCTACGACCGTAAAGCGCGCGCGTTGCCCGACCAGCAGCTTAACCAACTCATACTGGCTGGTGTTAGTATCCTGATATTCATCCACCAGCAGATAACGAATTTTATTCTGCCAGCGCTCGCGCACCTCGTCATTGCGTTGCAGCAGCAGCGTCGGCAGCAAAATCAAATCATCAAAATCGAGAACGTTACATGCCTTCATATGGGCGTCGTAAAGCCCGTAGCAGTGGGCAAAAATACGATCGCGTTCGCCTTTCGCCCCCGCCGCTGCCTGCGCAGGCGTTTTGAGATCGTTTTTCCAGTTGGAGATCGTGGAGATCAGCTGTTGCAACAGAACCTTGTCGTCTTCGATCAGGCCTTCGGTCAGCTCTTTGAGCAAGGCGACCTGGTCGGTATCGTCAAACAATGAAAAGTTCGATTTCATCCCCAGCGCAGCGTACTCGCGCTTAATAATATCCAGCCCTAGCGTATGAAAGGTGGAGATCATCAAACCGCGCGCTTCCTTACGGCCGAGCGTCTGCCCGACGCGTTCTTTCATCTCACGCGCTGCCTTGTTGGTAAACGTCACCGCCGCAATATGCCGGGCCTGATAGCCGCATCCGCGGATCAGGTGGGCGATTTTATTGGTAATTACGCGAGTTTTACCAGAACCCGCTCCTGCCAGCACCAGGCAGGGTCCGGTGACGAATTCGACAGCGTGTTGTTGGCCGGGATTTAAACGCATGGGAATAGTGCTCAATCTTCGAACGGGGGAGGGATTGTAGCAGAAAGCGAGGCCCAGAGAAGACCAGGCTGCCTTTTCAGGCAGCCAGGAAAAGGTCAATCAGCAGGATCTGGCGGCAAGCGGCGTATAGCCATTACGCTGTGCGCTCTTGATCCAACTGTAAGACCCCATTAGCGCGATCGCCGTCAGCAGAACATACTCAAGCGACATCGCATAAACGCCCTGCACTGCATGATTTCCAACGGGCAGTATTTGAGTAATTCATAGAGCACTGGGTCGCGTACGACCTGGCGTAGCCCTAAAAGCCAGTCGTCTGGAAATTCTGCGTTTTTCATTATGTTCATGGTATCTCGCCCCTTGTCAGAAAGGACAGGACCGCCGTCCCGCACATCCGAAATACGCCTGCTAAAAATGCCGCTTATCTCCCGGTTCATTAAATCAGGCGGGACATCTGTCCTGTAATGGCGAAGAGTATATGTCTGACGGCCTAAGGAGTGATAAAGTGACGGCCAATCTTTGCGACGTGAGAACACAATAATGGCAAAAATGGCAGCAGCACTGCATATTCTTGTAAAAGAAGAGAAACTGGCTTTAGATCTTCTGGAGCAAATTAAAAACGGCGGCGATTTTGAGAAGCTGGCGAAGAAGCATTCTATCTGCCCATCCGGTAAAAAAGGCGGTCATTTAGGCGAATTTCGTCAGGGCCAGATGGTTCCGGCATTCGATAAAGTAGTCTTTTCCTGCCCGGTACTGGAGCCAACCGGCCCGCTGCATACTCAGTTCGGTTACCACATCATTAAAGTATTGTATCGTAAATAAAAAGCCGGGTGGCGGCTACGCCTTACCCGGCCTACATCGTCTGCTTGATTTTGTAGGTCGGGTAAGCGCTAGCGCCCCCAGACAAGGTATATCAACCCGCTACCGCAATACGCTTCATATCCGTCATATAGCCGCGCAGTTTCTTACCTACCTGCTCAATCGCATGACTACGAATCGCGTCGTTCACGTCGCGAAGCTGTGCGTTGTCTACCGCGCCTTCCGGGATAGCACTACCCAGATCGCCCGGTTGCAATTCCGCCATAAACGGTTTCAGCAGCGGTACGCAAGCGTAAGAGAACAGGTAGTTACCGTATTCTGCGGTATCGGAGATAACCACGTTCATTTCGTACAGACGCTTACGGGCGATGGTGTTGGCGATCAGCGGCAGTTCGTGCAGTGATTCGTAGTAAGCGGACTCTTCGATGATGCCGGAATCGACCATGGTTTCGAACGCCAGCTCAACGCCCGCTTTCACCATCGCAATCATCAGCACGCCTTTATCGAAGTACTCCTGCTCGCCGATTTTACCTTCAAACTGCGGCGCGGTTTCGAACGCGGTTTTACCGGTCTCTTCACGCCAGGTCAGCAGTTTCTTATCGTCGTTAGCCCAGTCAGCCATCATGCCGGAAGAGAATTCGCCGGAGATGATGTCATCCATGTGTTTCTGGAACAGCGGCGCCATGATCTCTTTCAATTGTTCGGACAGCGCGTAAGCACGCAGTTTCGCCGGGTTAGACAGACGGTCCATCATCAGGGTGATGCCGCCCTGCTTCAGCGCTTCGGTGATGGTTTCCCAGCCGAACTGAATCAGTTTTTCGGCGTATGCCGGGTCGGTGCCTTCTGCCACCAGCTTGTCGAAACACAGCAGAGAACCGGCCTGCAGCATACCGCACAGAATAGTCTGCTCGCCCATCAGGTCAGATTTCACTTCCGCAACGAAAGAAGATTCCAGTACGCCCGCACGGTGACCGCCGGTGGCCGCAGCCCAGGCTTTCGCAATCGCCATGCCTTCGCCTTTCGGGTCGTTTTCCGGGTGAACGGCGATCAGCGTCGGCACGCCGAAACCACGTTTGTACTCTTCGCGCACTTCGGTGCCCGGACACTTCGGCGCTACCATCACCACGGTGATGTCTTTACGGATCTGCTCGCCCACTTCCACGATATTGAAGCCGTGGGAGTAGCCCAGCGCCGCGCCGTCTTTCATCAGCGGCTGTACGGAGCGCACCACGTCGGAGTGCTGTTTGTCTGGCGTCAGGTTAACCACCAGGTCAGCCTGCGGAATCAGCTCTTCGTAAGTACCCACTTTGAAGCCGTTTTCGGTCGCTTTACGCCAGGAGGCACGCTTCTCAGCAATGGCTTCTTTACGCAGGGCGTAGGAAATATCCAGACCGGAGTCACGCATGTTCAGGCCCTGGTTCAGCCCCTGAGCGCCACAGCCGACGATGACCACTTTTTTACCCTGCAGGTAGCTCGCGCCGTCGGCGAATTCGTCGCGGCCCATAAAGCGGCATTTACCCAGCTGCGCCAGCTGCTGGCGCAGATTCAGTGTATTAAAGTAGTTAGCCATGATGGTGTACTCCGTGATGTTGTGTTGTCGCGCTTATTGTTCGGTTTACAGATTGCTATCTGTGCGAATTAACCCACATTACAACAGGAAATTTATTGCGGAAATTGATATATTCACAACGTTATGTTGCGGTTTATGCAACGTCAAAAACCGGAGGTCTGTCTGTGGATTTACGCGATCTAAAAACCTTCCTGCATCTGGCGGAAAGCCGCCACTTTGGCCGCAGCGCGCGAGCGATGCACGTCAGCCCCTCCACGCTTTCCCGGCAAATTCAGCGGCTGGAAGAGGACCTCGGTCAGGCGCTGTTTGTGCGTGATAACCGCACGGTCACACTGACCGAAGCCGGCGAAGAGCTGCGAGTGTTTGCCCAACAGACGCTTTTGCAATATCAGCAGTTGCGCCATACCCTCGATCAGCAGGGGCCGTCCCTTTCCGGCGAACTCCATATCTTCTGTTCAGTGACCGCGGCATACAGTCATCTGCCGCCGATCCTCGACCGTTTTCGCGCCGAACACCCTTCTGTTGAAATCAAATTGACGACCGGAGATGCTGCCGATGCGATGGAAAAGGTGGTAACGGGAGAAGCGGACCTGGCAATCGCCGGCAAACCAGAAACGCTGCCCGGCGCGGTGGCGTTTTCGATGCTGGAAAATCTGGCGGTGGTGCTGATCGCCCCGGCGCTGCCCTGCCCGGTGCGTAATCAGGTTTCGGTTGATAAGCCCGACTGGTCGACGGTGCCGTTTATCATGGCCGATCAGGGGCCGGTACGCCGCCGCATTGAGCTATGGTTCCGCCGCCATAAAATCAGCAATCCGCAGATTTACGCCACCGTCGGCGGTCACGAAGCGATGGTCTCAATGGTGGCGCTGGGCTGCGGCGTGGCACTGCTGCCGGAAGTGGTGCTGGAAAATAGCCCGGAACCGGTGCGCAACCGGGTGATGATTTTAGAACGTAGTGATGAAAAAACGCCGTTTGAGCTTGGCGTCTGCGCGCAAAAAAAGCGGCTGCATGAGCCGCTAATTGATGCGTTCTGGAAGATTTTACCGAATTAGTTTTACGGCCCTACCATTACCCGAACAGGCTTCCCAATACGGCTAAGCATATTCACCAGAGCATCAATGGTGAATTTGCTGCATTTCTTGTTGACGACATCCGAAACGCGCGGTCGGGATATATGCAAAACTGTAGCAACCTCGGCTTGCTTCATCTGGTTTCGCGTAATCCAGAGGGTAATTTCTTCCATGAGCTGTTCTTTAATGGCTAACGTGTTTTCGATTTCACTCAGGGAATCAGCGTAAAACTTTTCTGCGTCCTGCTTATCAAACCCCAAATCAGCAAAAACATTACCGCCAGATGGCGTCACATGGCGAATATCACTATCAGTTTTGGCAATCACAAGCTGTTTCTCCGTTGTTGCACCACCCGGTTATAACGCGTTCTGGCGATGTTTTTATCGTGCTGACTGGTTTGTTGCGTCTGTTTTTGGAAACTATGCAAAACGTAGAGTGCTTCTTCAAACTTAGCGACATACATAACGCGATAGATACCATTGTTGTCACGAATCCGAATTTCATTTACCCCAGCCCCAATTTCTGAAAACGGTTTCCAGTCATCGGGTTCAATTCCATACTGAATTTTGTGAAGCTGATAACCGACTGCTTTGCGTACCGTTATGGGAAAAGCCAGGAGATCCTCCAGAGAAGATCCCACCCATCGAATTTCTTTTTCATTGGAGAAAGCTCGGGTGAGTAACATAACACTCATGTGTATAAAATTTTATACATTGTTTTTAGCAGATGCAAGTGATAGCGGTGCTAACGATATGGTGAGCCGAGTTTCACCACAAGCAGATTGGGCGCCTTCTGGAAAACGTCTCGCAAAATTAAATGAGTGGATGCTCCGGGCTGGCAGAAAAGCCCAATAACTGAGGGAAGATCATATCTGGATATCAGGCCCACTTTACTTTGTGGGCCTGAAAAACTAAACGCTGAATTAACCCGCCAGAAAGAACCGGAACGCCGGGTTATTGCTCTCATCATGGCATTCATAGCCCAGCTCATGCAGCCGGGTTTCGAAATCCGGCTCATGATCGCCTAACTCGAACGCCGCCAGCACGCGGCCATAATCGGTACCGTGGCTGCGGTAATGGAATAGCGAAATATTCCAGTGCGTGCCAAGCGTATGCAGGAATTTGAGCAACGCGCCGGGCGACTCCGGAAATTCGAAACTATACAAACGCTCCTGTAATGGCTTGGAGGGGCGTCCGCCGACCATATAGCGCACATGCAGCTTCGCCATTTCATCGTCGGAGAGATCCACTACGCTATAACCGCCGTCGCACAGTTGGGTGATAATCTCTTTTCGCTCCTCTAGCCCCTGACTGACGCGTACGCCGACAAAAATACAGGCATTTTTCGCGTCGGCAAAACGGTAGTTAAATTCGGTGACCATACGCCCGCCAAGCAACTGGCAGAATTTGAGGAAGCTCCCCTTTTCTTCCGGAATGGTCACCGCCAGTAACGCTTCGCGCTGTTCCCCCAGCTCGCAGCGTTCAGACACATAGCGCAAGCCGTGGAAGTTGACGTTGGCGCCGGAAAGGACGTGCGCCAGGCGTTCGCCGCGAATATTGTGCTGGGCGATATATTTTTTCATCCCCGCCAGCGCCAGCGCGCCGGACGGCTCCGCCACCGCACGCACATCTTCAAACAGATCTTTCATCGCCGCGCAGATAGCGTCGCTATCGACTGTAATAATGTCGTCGAGATATTCCTGGCACAGGCGGAAGGTTTCGTCGCCGATGCGTTTTACCGCCACGCCTTCAGCAAATAACCCAACGCGCGGGAGATCCACTGGATGACCGGCTTCCAACGCCGCTTTCAGGCAGGCGGAATCCTCCGCTTCGACGGCAATCACTTTGATTTGCGGCATCAATTGTTTGATCAGTACCGCTACGCCCGCCGCCAGGCCGCCGCCGCCAACCGGCACAAAGACACGATCGAGATGCGAATCCTGCTGAAGCAGTTCCAGCGCCAGCGTGCCCTGCCCGGCGATCACCATTGGGTGATCAAACGGCGGCACCCAGGTAAAACCCTGCTGCTGCGCCAGCTCAATAGCTTTCGCTTTCGCTTCATCAAAATTAGCGCCGTGCAACAGCACTTCGCCGCCAAAACCGCGTACCGCATCGACTTTAATATCCGCCGTTGCTTTTGGCATGACAATCAGCGACTTCACGCCAAGCCGCGCGGAGGAAAACGCCACGCCCTGTGCATGGTTCCCCGCCGACGCGGTAATCACGCCGTGGGCTTTTTGTTCTTCGGTCAATCCGGCCATCATCGCGTAAGCACCGCGCAGCTTAAAGCTATGTACCGGCTGCCGGTCTTCGCGTTTGACGAGAACAACGTTGTCCAGACGTGACGAGAGCTTTTCCATTTTTTGCAGCGGCGTCACCTGCGCCGCTTCGTATACTGGCGCGCGTAGCACCGCGCGCAGATACTCCGCCCCTTCCGGCGCGACTGACAGAGGTTGAGATTCCGCCATCATCAACCTCCCAGTTTCGATTTATCGCGCACCGCGCCTTTATCGGCGCTGGTCGCCAGGCTGGCGTAGGCACGCAGGGCAAATGAAACCTGACGCTGACGATTTTTCGGCGTCCAGGCTTTGTCGCCACGAGCTTCCTGCGCCTCGCGGCGTGCGGCGATTTCAGCCTCACTCAACTGCAACTGAATGCTGCGGTTCGGGATATCAATCGCAATAGTGTCGCCATCTTCAATCAGCGCAATAGTGCCGCCGCTGGCCGCTTCCGGCGAGACGTGGCCGATGGAAAGACCCGAAGTACCGCCGGAGAAACGCCCATCGGTGATGAGCGCGCAGGCTTTGCCCAGCCCCATCGACTTCAGGAAACTGGTCGGATAGAGCATTTCCTGCATTCCCGGCCCGCCTTTCGGCCCTTCGTAGCGGATCACGACTACATCGCCTTCCACTACTTTGCCGCCGAGAATCGCCTCTACCGCGTCGTCCTGGCTTTCATACACTTTAGCCGGGCCGGTAAATTTAAGGATGCTGTCATCCACGCCTGCGGTTTTCACAATGCAGCCGTTTTCGGCGAAGTTGCCATACAGCACCGCCAGACCGCCGTCTTTGCTATAGGCATATTCCAGCGAGCGGATGCAACCCGCTGCGCGGTCGTCATCCAGCGAATCCCAGCGACAATCCTGCGAGAACGCCTGGGTAGTACGGATACCGGCAGGGCCAGCACGGAACATTTTTTTAACCGCTTCGTCCTGCGTAACCGTGATGTCGTACTGTTCCAGCGTTTGCGGCAACGTCAGGCCTAATACGTTTTTCACGTTGCGGTTCAGCAGCCCGGCGCGATCCAGCTCGCCTAAAATACCCAGCACACCGCCGGCACGGTGAACGTCTTCCATATGGTATTTCTGGGTACTTGGCGCCACTTTACACAGCTGCGGCACCTTGCGGGACAGCTTGTCGATATCACTCATGGTGAAGTCGATTTCCGCTTCCTGCGCCGCCGCCAGCAGGTGAAGAACGGTGTTGGTCGAACCGCCCATCGCGATATCCAGCGTCATGGCGTTTTCAAACGCGGCTTTGCTGGCGATGTTACGCGGCAGTGCACTTTCGTCGTTTTGCTCGTAATAGCGTTTAGTCAGTTCAACAATCCGCTTACCGGCATTGAGGAACAACTGCTTACGGTCAGCGTGAGTTGCCAGCAGCGAACCGTTGCCCGGCTGCGACAGGCCCAGCGCTTCGGTCAGGCAATTCATGGAGTTAGCGGTAAACATGCCGGAGCAGGAGCCGCAGGTTGGACAGGCGGAGCGTTCAACCTGGTTACTTTGATCGTCAGAGACTTTCGGGTCCGCGCCCTGAATCATGGCATCAACCAGATCCAGCTTGATAATTTTGTCTGAAAGCTTGGTTTTCCCGGCTTCCATCGGTCCGCCAGAGACAAAGATCACCGGAATATTCAGGCGCAGCGAGGCCATGAGCATCCCTGGGGTGATTTTGTCGCAGTTAGAGATACACACCATCGCGTCAGCGCAGTGAGCGTTCACCATGTACTCCACGGAGTCGGCGATCAGCTCGCGCGACGGCAGTGAATAGAGCATACCCCCGTGCCCCATGGCGATCCCGTCATCCACGGCAATAGTGTTGAACTCTTTCGCCACACCGCCGGAAGCTTCAATCTGTTCGGCGACCAGCTTACCGAGATCGCGCAGATGAACGTGACCCGGCACAAACTGAGTGAATGAGTTCACCACGGCGATAATCGGTTTGCCAAAATCACTGTCGGTCATTCCGGTGGCGCGCCACAGCGCGCGGGCACCCGCCATATTACGACCATGGGTGGTGGTGGCGGAACGGTACTTAGGCATGCTTTATTTACTCCCCATCTTTTCCCTTCATACTTCACGCCACAGGTGCGTTGGCTGCCTCACTCACCCCAGTCACTTACGACAGTAAGCCCTGGGGATTCGCTGCGTTGCCGCCTTCCTGTGACGCAAATTATTTTGGGAAAATATTAATTTTATTTATTATGAATTTACCGGATCCAACCAGCCCCATTTATCCTCGGTTTCTCCAGTGAAGAGACCAAAGAAGGCTTGTTGAATACGCTTGGTAACAGGGCCGCAACGGCCTTCACCTACCTGGATACCATCAACGCTGCGTACCGGAGTAATTTCTGCCGCGGTTCCGGACATAAACACTTCGTCGGCCAGATACAGCGATTCACGGGACAGCACCTGCTCGCGCACTTCAATACCCAGCTCTTTCGCCAGTTTGATGATCGCGTCGCGAGTAATGCCTGGCAGCGCGGAAGAGGTAAACGGCGGAGTAAACAGCACGCCATCTTTTACCTCAAACAGGTTTTCGCCTGCGCCTTCGGAGATATAGCCGTTTACATCCAGGGCGATGCCTTCCTGATAGCCGTGGCGGCGCGCTTCGCTACCCACCAGCAGTGAGGAGAGGTAGTTACCGCCCGCTTTCGCAGCGGTTGGAATGGTGTTCGGCGCAGCGCGATTCCAGGAAGAAACCATCGCATCGATCCCCTGATCCAGCGCTTCGGCGCCCAGGTATGCCCCCCACGGGAACGCGGCGATGATGACGTCAGTGGTGTATCCCGGGGGCGGGTTAACGCCCATACCGACATCGCCGACAAATACCAACGGACGGATATAGGCGCTGGTCAGGTTGTTTTTGCGGATCACTTCGCGGCAGGCTTCCATCAGCTCATCAATACTCTGGGAAACCGGAAAACGATAAATTTTTGCTGAGTCGCGCAGGCGCTGCATATGTTCACGATGACGAAACACTACCGGGCCTTTGTGAGAGTCGTAGCACCGAATCCCTTCAAATACCGACGTACCGTAGTGCAGCGCGTGAGACATTACGTGAACCTTCGCGTCTTCCCAGCGCACCATCTCGCCATTGAACCAAATATAATCAGCTTTTTTCGTCGTCATTTTTCTTCCTTTTGCGCTCAGGCGCGGATTTGTTGTGATGTGGCAGCGCTCTGGCAGATCGCGACATGCGCAACATCTACCAGTTTACTTAACTGACTAAACAGTAAGTCGACCGACCGGGGACTGGCAACGGTCAATTCAATATTTATATTCTGCGCATCGGTCGCGGCTTCCATATTCATGGAGCACACCTGAAAACCACGATGGCGCACCACGCGTAAAACACGTTCTAAGGTTTCTGGATTAAAGCGTGCCGATACATTGACCTGATGTTGCATCATGATAATTTCTCCAGCATTTCAGAGTTACTGGCGCCAGGCGGCACCAACGGCCAGACATTTTCAAGTTCGTCGATTGAGACGTGAAGCAGGTACGGCCCTTCGCTTGCCAACATAGTGTCGAGTGCCGCTTCAACCTGGTCTTTACGAGTAATGTGCTGGCCTGGAATGCCGAAGGCGCTGGCCAGCATGAGGAAATCGGGGTTATCGGTCAGGGTGGTTTCGCTATATCGCTCCTGGAAAAACAGTTGCTGCCATTGTCGAACCATCCCTAACCGCTGGTTGTCGAGTAAGACTATCTTCAACGGTAACTGCTTGCGTTTTACGGTGCCCAACTCCTGAACATTCATCATGAAGGAGCCGTCACCGGAGATACAGATAACGGTATCATTCGGTCGCGCTACCTGCGCGCCAACGGCCGCCGGTAAGCCGAATCCCATCGTCCCCAGACCGCTGGAAGTGATGAAGTTCTCCGGGCGGGTGTAAGTCATATGCTGGGCTGACCACATCTGATGCTGCCCCACATCCGTCGTCACCACGCTGTCTGCGGGTTTGCGTTCCGACAATTGCTTCAACAACAACGGCGCATAGATAGTCTCGCCAGGATGGTCATAGCGCCAGGCGTGTTCTGCGCGCAGCTCTGCACAGGACTGACGCCATGCGTCGATCTTCAGCGGTTGCTGTAATGCCGGCAACAGCGAATTTAAATCGCCCTGCAACGCGACGTGTGCCTGACGCAGTTTGTTCATTTCCGCCGGGTCGATATCCATATGGATTACGCTGGCGTTCGGCGCAAACGTATTCAGCTTACCGGTCACCCGGTCATCAAAACGTGCACCCACTGCGATCAGTAAATCACACCCTTGCACCGCGAAATTAGCCGCTTTAGTACCGTGCATTCCCAGCATGCCCAGATAGTACGGATAATCAGCTTCAACAGCCCCCAGCCCTTTCAGCGTGCAGGTAACTGGCATTTGCGTTACCGCGATAAATTTACGCAGCGCCGGAACCGCCTGCGCCATACCAACACCACCGCCGACGTACAGCATGGGTTTTTTCGCCTGTTCCAGCATCTGGCGCGCCTGTTCAACATCAGCCTGCGGGAAGGTCGCTTCGTTAGCAACGGTAGTAAACCAGGGTTCCAGCTCACCGCTGGCCAACTGGATATCTTTCGGGATATCCACCAGAACCGGGCCAGGACGGCCAGCGTTGGCGACTTCAAAAGCCTCCGCCATGATACGAGGCAGCTCTGCCAGCGACTGCACCAGGAAGCTGTGTTTGGTACAGGCCAGCGACAGGCCTAACACATCCACCTCCTGGAACGCATCAGTGCCGATGAACGGGGCGGAAACCTGACCCGTGATCGCGACGACGGGGACCGAATCTAACAACGCATCCGCCAGGCCAGTGATCAGGTTAGTGGCGCCAGGGCCGGAAGTGGCGATACAAACACCGGTTTTGCCGGTAGAACGGGCATAACCGATTGCCGCCATTGCCGCACCCTGTTCGTGTCGGCACAACAAATGCTCCACACCACCGTCATACAACGCGTCGTAAACCGGCATAATTGCTCCGCCAGGATAACCAAATACGGTTTTCACCCCCTGCGCTCGCAAAGCATGTACCACCCACTGTGCCCCGTTCATAGTTACATCCCCGTCGTAAATCTTGAGAAACAGAATTTTATGCTGTTATTCACGTTCTGCTCCTCGCTTAAGTTTTTCAGGCCAAAAAAAACCCCCGGACCTTTCGGTGCGGGGGTCTTAGTTCGTTAAGGCTTGATTTCTAAGCCTTTCCTCGTCCAAGTGCAGCCCCGCACGGTGGGATAATAATCACCACCACGCTAATCACGACCAGGCTAATCACTCGTAGAAGGGCTGTCATTTTTGTCTATTCTTGCATCTTGTTCGAAGGAATACCTAAAGAGTTACCATAGGTTTTGCCAATAGCACAAGATATTTTTTTAACCACGTTTCAGATAATGCAGGTGAATGCCTAAAAGTGCTTTGTTTTTTATAAGAAAAATTAGCAACTGAAAAATTTTCACGTTTTCCTCCCCCTTTTGGCGCGCTTTACACCCTGTTTTCCTTCTTTTCGCTTCTGCGAGCGCTCTTCCAGTTTGATGTTTCTTACCTGAAAATGACGCCAAAATTCAGGAATCAGCCGCTAAAAAACAAAAAGTCAGTAATTCGATTTTCTCTTCTATTCCGCATAATCCACGTAACAGGAGGGATTATGTCACTGGCGATTGTTCATACCCGCGCCGCACTTGGCGTCAATGCGCCGCCTATCACTATAGAGGTGCATATCAGTAATGGTTTACCGGGACTAACCATGGTTGGCCTACCGGAAACCACGGTAAAAGAGGCGCGTGATCGGGTACGTAGTGCGATTATTAATAGCGGATATGAATTTCCGGCTAAAAAAATAACCATTAACCTTGCTCCAGCCGATCTACCGAAAGAGGGCGGAAGGTATGACCTGCCTATTGCTGTTGCGCTTCTGGCCGCGTCTGAGCAGCTTACAGCGTCGAATCTTGAGGCATATGAGCTGGTGGGTGAGTTAGCGCTTACAGGCGCATTACGCGGCGTTCCTGGCGCAATATCAAGTGCAACGGAAGCCATCAGGGCCGGCAGAAATATTATCGTCGCAACAGAGAACGCGGCGGAGGTTGGGCTTATCAGCAAAGAAGGATGTTTTATCGCCGATCATCTACAAACCGTCTGCGCCTTTCTGGAAGGGAAACACGCCCTGGAAAGACCTTTAGCTCAGGATATGGCATCGCCTACCGCAACTGCCGATCTTCGCGATGTGATCGGTCAGGAGCAGGGTAAACGCGGCCTGGAGATTACAGCGGCAGGGGGACATAATCTGCTATTGATCGGCCCGCCGGGTACGGGTAAAACCATGCTGGCCAGTCGACTAAGCGGGATTCTTCCACCATTAAGCAATGAAGAGGCGTTGGAAAGCGCCGCGATCCTCAGTCTGGTTAATGCCGATACGGTACAAAAACGATGGCAGCAACGTCCCTTTCGCTCACCTCATCATAGCGCCTCACTTACTGCTATGGTCGGCGGCGGCGCAATACCCGCACCGGGAGAGATATCGCTGGCGCACAACGGAATTTTGTTCCTTGATGAATTGCCTGAATTTGAACGACGCACACTGGATGCGCTACGTGAACCTATAGAATCCGGTCAAATTCATTTATCCCGTACCAGAGCGAAAATAACGTACCCTGCCAGGTTCCAGTTAATCGCCGCAATGAATCCCAGCCCGACCGGACATTATCAGGGAAACCATAATCGCTGCACGCCAGAACAGACACTACGTTACCTTAATCGGTTGTCAGGCCCGTTTCTTGATCGTTTTGACCTTTCGCTTGAGATACCGCTTCCTCCGCCCGGGATTCTTAGCCAACACGCCTCAAAGGGTGAGAGCAGCGCTACGGTAAAAAAGCGGGTCATCGCCGCCCATGAACGGCAGTACCGACGCCAGAAGAAGTTAAACGCGCGTCTGGAGGGTCGCGAAATCCAAAAATATTGTGTTTTGCATCACGATGACGCTCGCTGGCTTGAAGACACGCTGGTGCATCTTGGGTTATCCATTCGCGCCTGGCAGCGTTTACTAAAAGTGGCCAGAACCATTGCCGACATAGAACTGGCTGACCAGATCTCGCGCCAGCATTTGCAGGAGGCGGTAAGCTATCGGGCGATAGACAGGTTGTTAATTCATTTGCAAAAGCTGCTGGCGTAAAAAAAGGGCATTACGCCCTTTTTATTAATCATCAGCTTCGGTGTAGTCTTCTGCGCCTTCAACTTGCGGCTTGCCGCCAGACAAGGTGTGGAAGCGTTTTGGACGCTTGATACGCGTCATATACTTGGACCACACGCGTTCTGCATCCGTTACCGGCTCACGTTCACCGCGGCATACCGCTACAAACAGCTTCTCTTCTTCAGTCACAGGCTCACGCTTGCCAAGATCCAGATCATTAAAGGCATGACCATGACGCTCAAGCAGTTGTGCCTCTTTAATCGTGAAATCACCGTGACGAGAGAATCCACGTGGATAATGTTTATTGTCAAAATATCGATTAGTCGTCGTAAAGCTTTCCGCCATCCTGCACGCTCCTAATTCTTTGTCTGAGCTATTTATGGCGCGGAGTATTAGTTACGCTTGACAGAGTGTAAAACAAAACATTTAAATCATAACGACAAATAATTTTGTGGAGAGCACAGTGGATACGGAATTGTTAAAAACTTTCCTGGAAGTTAGCCGGACACGCCATTTCGGGCGGGCCGCAGAAGCACTTTACCTGACGCAATCCGCGGTGAGCTTTCGTATCAGGCAACTGGAGAATCAACTGGGCGTAAACCTTTTTACTCGGCACAGAAACAATATCCGTTTAACCACGGCTGGCGAAAAACTTTTACCGTATGCGGAAACGCTGATGAATACGTGGCAGGCGGCACGTAAAGAGGTGGCGCATACCTCACGTCATAACGAGTTTTCCATCGGCGCCAGCGCGTCTTTATGGGAGTGTATGCTTAACGCCTGGCTGGGTCGACTGTACCAACTACAGGAGCCGCAAAGCGGCCTGCAATTCGAAGCCAGAATCGCTCAACGGCAATCGCTTGTGAAGCAACTTCATGAACGCCAGCTTGATCTCCTCATTACTACCGAAGCGCCCAAAATGGATGAGTTCAGCAGTCAGCTGTTAGGGCACTTCACTTTGGCGTTATATTGCAGCAGCCCTGCCCGTAAGAAATCAGAACTCAATTATCTGCGGCTGGAGTGGGGACCAGACTTCCAACAGCATGAAACCGGGCTGATCGCAGCAGATGAAGTGCCGGTATTAACAACCAGCTCAGCCGAACTCGCCCGACAGCAGCTTAGCGCATTAAATGGCTGTAGCTGGCTTCCTGTAAACTGGGCAAATGAAAAGGGCGGATTACATACCGTTGCCGACAGCGCAACGCTTTCACGGCCGCTATACGCCATTTGGCTGCAAAACAGCGATAAATACTCGCTGATTTGCGATCTGTTAAAAACGGATGTGCTGGATGAACAATGAAAATGATGAAAAGAAAAAGAAGGGAACTTACGATTACCTGACCAGGTAATCAGGTAATCAGGTAATCAGGTAATCAGGTAATTTTAGGCAAAAAAAAATCCTTAGCAGATGCTAAGGATTATTTCTGGCAGGGGCGGAGAGACTCGAACTCCCAACACCCGGTTTTGGAGACCGGTGCTCTACCAATTGAACTACGCCCCTAATTAGGGTGGCGGAACGGACGGGACTCGAACCCGCGACCCCCTGCGTGACAGGCAGGTATTCTAACCAACTGAACTACCGCTCCACCGAATTCTTTTACAACCAC
>NZ_JBGDVI010000019.1:0-103741 GCF_046551895.1 Salmonella sp. SAL03688 | reverse complement strand
CATGAACGGCCACACCAGGCCCTGAAATACAAAACGCCCGATGATGTTCATCAGGCGTTTTACAGACAAAAAACTGTCAACCTATATCAGGACTAGTCAGATGGGATAAAGATCTTTACGCTTATACGGCTGAATCTCGCCTGGCTTGCGGGTTTTGAGCAGCTTCAGGATCCAGGTGTACTGTTCCGGATGCGGGCCGACAAAAATTTCGACCTCTTCGTTCATCCGTCTGGCGATAGTGTGGTCGTCAGCCGTGAGCAGATCGTCCATTGGCGGGCGAATCTGGATAGTCAGGCGATGCGTTTTACCATTATACACCGGGAAAAGCGGTATCACGCGTGCGCGGCACACTTTCATCAGCCGACCAATTGCAGGCAGCGTCGCTTTGTATGTCGCAAAGAAATCAACGAATTCACTATGCTCCGGGCCGTGATCCTGGTCCGGCAGGTAGTAACCCCAGTAGCCCTGACGAACAGACTGGATAAAGGGTTTAATCCCGTCATTACGCGCATGCAAACGTCCGCCGAAACGCCGACGCACTGTGTTCCAGATATAGTCAAAAACCGGATTACCCTGATTATGAAACATCGCCGCCATTTTTTGCCCCTGAGAGGCCATCAGCATGGCTGGAATGTCGACGCCCCAGCCATGCGGTACGAGAAAAATGACTTTTTCGTCGTTACGACGCATCTCCTCAATGATTTCCAGACCTTCCCAGTCAACACGCTGTTGAATTTTTTTCGGACCGCGCATCGCCAACTCAGCCATCATCGCCATTGCCTGTGGCGCGGTGGCGAACATCTCATCGACAATCGCTTCGCGCTCAGCTTCGCTACGCTGCGGAAAGCACAACGACAGATTAATTAGCGCCCGGCGACGAGAACTCTTCCCCAGCCGTCCGGCAAAACGCCCCAGCGTCGCCAGCAAAGGGTCGCGGAATGATGCCGGTGTTAATGCGATCCCCGCCATTGCCGCAGCGCCCAACCAGGCGCCCCAATACTGCGGATAGCGAAAGGATTTTTCGAATTCAGGGATATACTCACTATTATTTTTTTTGGTTTCCATGCTTTTCCAGGGTCTGCTGACGCGAAAAGGAATTGTGAATAGTGTAGCGACGTCTGCGTCTCACACAAAACAAAAAAGCCGGCACACATCGCGTACCGGCTCTGTCAGCGCATTTGTTAATCGAAGCGCAGTTGTGGCAGAACCTCTTTCACCTGTGCCAGGTATTCACGACGATCTGACCCCGTCAGACCTTCCGTGCGCGGCAATTTTGCTGTTAGAGGGTTAACGGCTTGCTGGTTTATCCATACTTCATAATGCAGATGCGGCCCTGTGGAACGCCCGGTGTTACCAGAAAGCGCAATACGATCGCCACGTTTCACTTTTTGCCCCGGTTTCACCAGCAGCTTACGCAAGTGCATGTAACGTGTGGTGTAGGTGCGTCCATGACGAATCGCAATGTAGTAACCGGCAGCGCCGCTACGTTTAGCGACCACGACCTCGCCATCCCCCACCGACAGCACCGGCGTACCCTGCGGCATCGCAAAGTCAACGCCACGATGCGGCGCAACGCGTCCAGTAACCGGGTTCAGACGGCGCGGATTGAAGTTGGAGGAGATGCGGAACTGTTTGGCGGTCGGGAAGCGTAAAAAGCCTTTCGCCAGGCCAACACCGTTACGGTCATAGAATTTACCGTCAGCGGCGCGAATGGCGTAGTAATCTTTACCATCGGAACGCATCCGCACGCCCAACAACTGACTCTGTTCACGCTTGCCATCCAGCATCTCGCGCGACATCAGAACCGAAAATTCATCGCCCTTTTTCAGCTTGCGAAAATCCATCTGCCACTGCATGGCTTTTATCACTGCGCTGATTTCGCTGCTGGTTAAACCGGCCTCTTTCGCGCTGGCGACAAAGCTACCCCCTACCGTACCTTTCAGCAGACTGTTAACCCAGTCCCCCTGCTGCATTTCACTGCTCATTTTAAAACCGTTGGCAGTGCGATCGTAGGTACGCGTTTCACGGCGGGAGACTTCCCATGTCAGACGCTGTAAATCTCCATCGGCGGTCAGTGTCCAGGAAAGCTGTTGGCCAATTTTCAGATTGCGCAGCTCCTTATCAGAAGCGGCAAGTCGGCTAATATCGCTCATATCGATGCCGTACTGATTCAAAATGCTGCTTAACGTATCGCCTGTGGAGACGACGTATTCATGGACGCCGACTTCGCCTGCGGTTTTATCGTCCAGCTCATCCTGAGGAATAGCTTCATCTTCCTGCGCGGCCTGATCGATGGGTTCGCTGGCCTCCGGTAAGAGGGAACGAATCTCGCTTTTCTCCAGTTCAATAGTTTTAACGATTGGTGCGGATTCTGGGTGGTAAACATAGGGCCGCCATACGGCGACGGCCAGTGTCAGAACGGTAAGTGACCCCAGCATAACGCGGTGGGGTCGGGGCAGATTATTAAATGCCAGGGCGACAGAGCGGGCTATCTGTTGCACGTATTCACTTCCTCGTTAATCTCCTTTCAGGCAGCTCGCATACTGGTTGGCTAATTGGCTTAAAAACGCTGAATAGCTTGTTTTACCCAGTTTAATGTTCGTCCCGAGGGGGTCCAGTGTTCCCATTCGAACGGATGTCCCTCTCGCCACGGCTTCCACGACCGCTGGCCTGAATTGTGGCTCAGCAAAAACGCAGGTTGCTTTTTGCTCAACCAACTGTGTTCTTATTTCATGTAAACGCTGCGCGCCAGGTTGTATCTCAGGGTTCACGGTAAAGTGACCGAGTGGGGTGAGTCCGTAGTGTTTTTCGTAGTAACCGTAGGCGTCATGAAAAACGAAATACCCTTTCCCCTTGAGCGGCGCGAGCTCGTTACCGACCTGTTTATCGGTTGCGGCTAATTGTGCCTCAAAATCCTTCAGGTTGGCGTCGAGTTTGGCTCGACTTTGCGGCATAAGTTCCACTAATTTTTCATGGATTGCAACCGCTGTAGCCCGCGCTATCTCTGGGGAGAGCCAAAGATGCATGTTATATTCGCCGTGATGGTGATGTACGTCACCTTTTTCCTCATCGGCGCCCGTATGCGCATGTTCATCCTCATCATCATCCGCGCCCTTCATGAGTAACGGTTTTACATCGGCAAGTTGCGCAATGGTAACCTGCTTATTATCAGGGATATTCCTGACCGACTTCTCCATAAAAGCTTCCATTTCCGGGCCAACCCAGACGACTAAGTCCGCGCCCTGTAAGCGTTTTACGTCTGATGGACGCAATGAATAATCATGCTCGGATGCCCCATCCGGAAGTAATACTTGCGTATCCGTAACGCCATCAGCAATGGCGGAAGCGATAAACCCAAGTGGTTTAAGCGAAGCGACAACGGCGGCGTCGGCAGCCTGGGTTGCACTCCCCCAAAGCGCGGCGGATAATGCTGCGAAAAGAAGCGTATTTTTCTGTAACATAATGCGACTAATCATCGTAATGAATGTGTGAAATGTGATATTATAACATTCTATCACTTCTGCAAGCCTAAAATTAACATGACAAGTTTAGTTTCACTGGAAAACGTCTCGGTCTCATTTGGTCAACGCCGCGTCCTCTCTGACGTGTCGCTTGAATTGAGCCCCGGAAAAATTTTAACGCTTCTCGGCCCTAACGGCGCGGGGAAGTCAACGCTTGTACGCGTGGTTTTAGGACTGGTAGCCCCTGATGAAGGGGTGATCAAGCGCAACGGGCAACTCCGTATCGGCTATGTCCCGCAAAAACTCTATCTCGATACCACGCTTCCGCTGACGGTAAACCGATTTTTACGTTTACGTCCCGGCACGCAAAAAACGGATATTCTCCCGGCGCTTAAACGCGTTCAGGCCGGACATTTGATTGACGCGCCCATGCAAAAACTCTCCGGCGGTGAGACGCAGCGGGTACTGCTGGCGCGTGCTCTGCTTAACAGGCCGCAGTTGCTGGTACTTGATGAGCCGACGCAAGGCGTGGATGTCAACGGCCAGGTCGCGTTATACGACCTTATCGATCAGCTGCGCCGTGAACTCGATTGCGCCGTGCTGATGGTGTCGCATGACCTACATCTGGTCATGGCAAAGACGGATGAAGTGTTATGCCTGAACCATCATATTTGCTGTTCCGGCGCGCCGGAAGTGGTGTCTATGCATCCGGAATTTATCTCTATGTTTGGCCCGCGAGGCGCGGAGCAATTAGGGATTTATCGCCATCATCATAATCATCGCCACGATTTACAGGGTCGTATTGTACTGCGCCGGGGAAATGGTCACTCATGATTGAATTATTACTGCCCGGCTGGCTGGCCGGGATGATGCTGGCGTGCGCCGCTGGTCCTTTGGGCTCATTTGTGGTCTGGCGTCGGATGTCCTATTTTGGCGATACGCTGGCTCACGCGTCGCTTCTGGGCGTGGCTTTTGGCCTGTTGCTGGACGTTAACCCCTTTTATGCGGTAATCGCCGTTACGCTGCTGCTGGCCGCCGGTCTGGTATGGCTGGAGAAACGCCCTCACCTCGCGATTGATACCTTACTGGGCATTATGGCGCACAGCGCCTTATCTTTAGGACTGGTCGTGGTCAGCCTGATGTCCAACGTCCGCGTTGATTTAATGGCTTATCTGTTTGGCGATTTGCTGGCCGTCACGCCGGAAGATCTTATCTCGATCGCTATTGGGGTCGTTATTGTGCTGGCCATTCTCTTCTGGCAGTGGCGCAACTTGCTGTCAATGACTATCAGTCCGGATCTTGCCTTTGTCGATGGCGTGAAGTTACAGCGCGTGAAGCTGCTATTGATGCTGGTAACGGCGTTAACTATTGGCGTGGCGATGAAGTTTGTCGGAGCGCTGATCATTACGTCGCTGCTGATTATTCCCGCCGCAACCGCGCGTCGCTTTGCCCGTACGCCGGAGCAGATGGCGGGCGTCGCCGTTGGTGTAGGTATGATAGCGGTTACAGGTGGACTGACCTTCTCAGCCTTTTATGATACCCCGGCAGGGCCATCCGTAGTGCTGTGTGCCGCGCTGCTGTTTATCTTCAGTATGATGAAAAAGCAGGCAAGCTAAGCGTGTGTTGCCCGGTGGCGCTGCGCTTACCGGGCCTACAAAATCGCCCAGGTCTGATGAGCGCAGCGACTTCAGGCGCTAAGGCATCTCTGGCGGCGTGATCCCGAAATGGTTCCAGGCGCGCACCGTTGCCATACGCCCACGCGGCGTGCGCTGCAAAAAACCTTGCTGAATCAGATACGGCTCCAGCACATCCTCAATGGTTTCACGCTCTTCGCCAATCGCCGCCGCCAGGTTATCCAGGCCGACCGGTCCACCGAAGAATTTATCAATAACCGCCAGCAGCAGCTTGCGATCCATATAGTCAAACCCTTCCGCATCGACGTTCAGCATATCCAGCGCCTGCGCGGCAATTTCCGCTGAAATAGCCCCGTCATGCTTCACCTCGGCGAAATCACGCACACGTCTGAGCAGGCGGTTGGCTATACGCGGCGTACCGCGCGCCCGACGCGCCACTTCCAGCGCGCCGTCATCGCTCATCTCAAGCCCCATGTGCCTTGCGCTGCGCCCGACGATGTGCTGCAGATCGGGCACCTGGTAGAACTCCAGGCGCTGCACAATACCAAAACGGTCGCGTAGCGGGGACGTTAACGACCCGGCGCGCGTCGTCGCGCCAATGAGCGTAAACGGCGGCAGATCGATCTTAATTGAACGTGCAGCAGGCCCTTCGCCAATCATAATATCCAACTGGTAATCTTCCATCGCCGGATAGAGTACCTCTTCCACCACCGGTGAAAGCCGGTGAATCTCATCAATAAACAGCACATCATGCGGTTCAAGATTGGTGAGCATAGCCGCCAGATCGCCTGCTTTTTCCAGCACCGGGCCGGACGTGGTTCGGAGATTGACGCCCATTTCATTGGCAACGATATTCGCCAGAGTCGTTTTACCTAACCCTGGCGGGCCGAAAATCAGCAAGTGATCTAGTGCGTCGCCACGCAGTTTTGCCGCCTGAATAAAGATCTCCATCTGGGAGCGCACCTGCGGTTGGCCGACATATTCCGCCAATAACTTCGGGCGAATGGCGCGATCGGCGACGTCTTCTGCGATCGTGGCGCCTGCTGAAATCAGGCGATCTGCTTCTATCATCCTTTACCTCATAACGCGGCGCGTAACGCGTCGCGAATCAGTGTTTCACTGCTTGCATCCGGACGGGCGATCTTGCTTACCATCCGACTGGCTTCTTGCGGTTTATAACCCAGCGCCACCAGCGCAGCAACTGCTTCTTGTTCTGCATCTTCCGAGGTTGGGCTGGCCGGCGACGTCAATACCAAGTCGACCGCTGGCGTAAAGAGATCGCCATGTAGCCCTTTAAAGCGGTCTTTCATTTCGACAATCAATCGTTCGGCAGTTTTCTTGCCGATACCCGGCAGCTTCACCAGTGCGCCAAGCTCTTCGCGCTCAACCGCATTGACGAACTGTTGCGCCGACATGCCGGAGAGAATCGCCAGCGCCAGCTTAGGCCCGACGCCATTCGTTTTAATTAGCTCTTTAAATAGCGTGCGCTCTTGCTTATTGTTAAATCCGTACAGCAACTGCGCATCTTCACGCACCACGAAGTGGGTGAAGACGATTGCCTCCTGCCCGGCCTCCGGCAGCTCGTAAAAGCAGGTCATAGGCATATGTACTTCATAGCCTACTCCCCCTGTCTCCAGCAGCACGATCGGGGGTTGTTTTTCGAGAATAATGCCTCTGAGTCTGCCTATCACATGACGCTCCTGCGTAAAGGGCTGAAAAGATAATGCACTATCATAAAAAAAGACTGGATGTTTATCCAGATGAAAAACACGTATCCCGATATTTCTCTACTCCAACAACCCGTGATGGTTAACGACGGGTACGCTCCCCGCTGCGTACAAAATAAGTCGTACACTCATTGACAACTTTTTGCGTCCTACGCGAATAACTTTTTGCCAACATGCCGTGGCGCACGTTCGGTAGTCTTCAATAATGAGTATCCTGATAACACTAATAATGTATCCAGTACGAATGCCAACAGCGGAACATCGGGCCTCCAAAAAAACAGACCCGAGAATAGATTTAATAATATTAACCACTAGCGCTGAATTTAATCGCATGTTGTTTTATCGTCGCGCGCAACAGATTTTAATTCGCCATGACACAATAAATATTGTACAAACTCATTTTTCATGCCATCGAAATTCACGGCTGGCATCCCTTCTGAATAACTATAATAAATATTCACATACTCTTCGCTACTAAAAAGTGCCTGTCGTTTTGCTGCTAACCCACGGCCTTTTGCTGCAATATACTGGAAGCAGTGGCCGCTGGCGCCACAGCTCCGCCCATCATCAACAATATATATATCGGCAGCGTTAAACAGCTGTTCCAGCCAGCACTGGCGAATCGTTCCGGCCGCACAAACCAAAAATAATGATGCGCTAATCATCCACCCGGATTTTTTTACCGATGTCATAGTCAGGAAAGCCATAAAGCACGCTGCCTGCAGGCACAAAACCAGTTCTTTATTCCCGGCAACCAAATGCCACTGGTTAAATACTAAGGTAATGAAAACTGAACTCAATGTTGCCAACAGTCTGGTCCTGAACCGCCTGGCAGGGAGAAGCAAAAATAATAATGAAATCGTCCCTGGCTTTAATAAAAAAACAACAGTATTAGCCTCTGCCATATCAATACTCAAACAATAACAAAAACTAATAAACAGATGAAAGGTAATAGCAACAAAAATATAAGAAAAATAAAATACCCAACCTATTCTCATTGGTTTATCATCAACCACGTCATACTCCCTGTCAATATGAGAGATCAGATGATGAGAAATTTACCACCTTAATCCCCCCCAAATATATTTGCGACATTAATTCCAATAAATGAAATATTCACCATACATATTTCGATGACACTAAGGCTTGTCATTTATTTGGTATAATGCTAACTACCCTGTAGAATAAATAAAAGGAATTTATTTCAAATAATGGAATGCAGAGATGAAAAAACATTATTCTGTCCAATATGAAACCGGGGATATCGTCTTTACCTGTATAGGTGCCGCGCTTTTCGGCCAGATATCCACCGCTTCACAGTGCTGGAGCAACCATGTTGGGATTATTATTGGTCATAATGGTGATGACTATCTGGTGGCGGAAAGTCGCGTCCCCCTCTCAACCGTCACCACGCTGTCACTGTTTATACAACGTTCAGCCGGACAACGTTACGCGGTTCGTCGCCTGTGCGGCGGTCTGACGGTCGAACAGAAACTCGCCATCATGGAACAGGTTCCCGCCCGGCTGAATAAGTTTTATCACACGGGGTTTAAATACGAGTCATCGCGCCAGTTCTGCTCGAAATTTGTGTTTGATATCTATAAAGAAGCATTATGTATTCCGGTAGGCGATATTGAGACATTCGAAGAATTACTTCACAGCAATCCTGATGCGAAACTCGCCTTCTGGAAGTTCTGGTTTTTAGGTTCAATCCCGTGGGATCGTAAGACGGTGACGCCAGCCAGCCTGTGGCAACATCCCAATTTAGAATTAATTAGTGCCTGTGGAATTGAAACCCCTCAACGCGAGGCTGAGGGAGAATGATTTAGCGCAACCTTCCCCGCGCCAGATTGAGTCGGCTCTCGCTCATTTGCATCGCGTTCTGGCTAACGTGGCAATGCGTAATGGCGATAGCCAGCGCATCCGCGGCATCGGCCTGCGGGTTAGCGGGGAGCTTCAGCAACGTGCGCACCATATGCTGAACCTGGCTTTTCTCCGCGCTACCAATACCGACGACGGTTTGCTTCACCTGACGCGCCGCGTATTCAAACACGGGCAGTTCCTGATTGACCGCGGCGACAATCGCGACGCCGCGCGCCTGTCCCAGCTTGAGGGCTGAATCGGCGTTCTTCGCCATAAACACCTGTTCGATAGCAAAATAGTCCGGCTGGAACTGCGTGATGATTTCCGTCACGCCTGCGTATATGAGCTTCAAACGAGACGGCAAATCATCGACTTTGGTACGAATACATCCGCTGCCCAGATAGGTCAGTTGTCTGCCTACCTGGCGAATAACGCCATAACCGGTAATGCGCGAGCCGGGGTCAATACCGAGAATAATCGACACGCTATACCCCCTGCCCGCCGGCGTTTAACAGCACCATTACAGGGTCGCCGCCACCTCATCAGAGATCTCACCGTTATGGTAGACTTCCTGGACATCGTCACAGTCTTCCAGCATATCGATCAGACGTAGCAGTTTCGGCGCGGTTTCCGCATCCATATCCGCTTTGGTTGACGGGATCATGGACACTTCGGCGCTGTCCGCTTTCAGACCCGCCGCTTCCAGCGCGTCACGCACTTTGCCCATCTCTTCCCAGGCAGTGTAAACATCAATCGCGCCATCATCATAGGTCACAACATCTTCCGCACCGGCTTCCAGAGCGGCTTCCATGATGGTGTCTTCATCGCCTTTCTCAAAGGAGATGACCCCTTTCTTACTGAACAGGTACGCCACTGAGCCATCGGTACCCAGATTACCGCCGCACTTGCTAAAAGCATGACGCACTTCCGCTACGGTACGGTTACGGTTGTCACTCAGACACTCAATCATAATGGCCGTGCCGCCAGGACCATAACCTTCATAGATGATGGTTTCCATGTTCGAGTCTTCATCACCACCCACACCGCGAGCGATGGCACGGTTCAGAGTGTCGCGGGTCATGTTGTTGGCCAGCGCTTTATCTACAGCCGCGCGCAGACGCGGGTTGGCATCCGGATCGCCGCCGCCCAATTTAGCTGCCGTTACCAGTTCACGAATAATTTTAGTGAAGATTTTACCGCGCTTGGCATCTTGCGCAGCTTTACGATGTCTGGTGTTGGCCCATTTACTATGACCTGCCATAAATATTTCCTCAAAAAAAGCGCGCCTTTTCAGGCGACGTTAATGACAAACTCTTCAATCGCTTGCCGGTTACTCCAGGACTTGGTAAGCGCCGCCGCGTCAGGTGCATCAAGCCACTGGTACGTCAGATGTTCAGTGAATATCACCTGCCGCTCATGCGGTAACGCAAGGCAGAACCAGAATTCTGTATTGTGCATGACGCCCGGCGCATAGCGATGACGTAAATGTGAAAAAATTTCAAACTCCACCGTACGTTGGCAGTCGATTAAGGTCAGTTGCTCTGCCGCAACATCAATCGTGACCTCCTCTTTGACTTCACGTACGGCGGCCTGCAACGCGGTCTCCCCTTCTTCTATGCTGCCAGTCACTGACTGCCAAAAATCCGGGTCGTCGCGTCGCTGCAACATTAGCACCCGTTTCGTATCCTGCGCGAAAATAACCACCAGGACCGAAACGGGGCGCTTGTACACTTTATCCTTCACGCGACCTCGTTGTTGGCTGTTGGGTGACGGATGAGACTCGCCCCTGCGGGCCGCCGCGATATCACGCGAATGATGTCGTGTACATTGTTCATATCAGTTATTCTCGGCTTTCTTTACAACCTGAATCCCCAACTCCGTCAACGCTGCCTGGTTGGCGAAACTCGGCGCTTCGGTCATCAGACACGCGGCGGCGGTCGTTTTCGGGAAGGCGATAACATCACGAATATTATCGGTGCCGGTCAACAGCATGGTCAGACGGTCCAGACCAAACGCCAGGCCCGCATGCGGCGGCGTACCGTATTTCAACGCATCCAACAGGAAGCCGAACTTCTCGCGCTGCTCCTGCTCATTGATACCGAGAATACCAAATACGGTTTGCTGCATTTCACCGTTGTGAATACGCACCGAACCGCCGCCCACTTCATAGCCGTTAATCACCATATCGTAAGCGTTAGCGACGGCTTCTTCCGGCGCAGTTTTCAGTTCAGACGCCGTCATGTCACGCGGGGCGGTGAACGGATGGTGCATCGCGGTCAGACCGCCTTCGCCGTCGTCTTCGAACATCGGGAAGTCAATCACCCACAGCGGCGCCCATTTGTCTTCGTCGGTCAGGCTCAGGTCTTTGCCCAGTTTCAGACGCAGCGCGCCCAGCGCATCAGCAACCACTTTTTTGTTATCTGCGCCGAAGAAGATCATGTCGCCGTCCTGCGCGCCGGTACGTTCAAGGATAGCGTCGACGATGTCGGCGGTCAGGAACTTGGCCACCGGACTGTTAATCCCGTCCAGACCTTTCGCGCGCTCGTTAACTTTGATATACGCCAGGCCTTTCGCGCCGTAGATCTTAACAAAGTTACCATAATCGTCGATCTGCTTACGGCTAAGCTGTGCGCCGCCAGGCACACGCAGCGCTGCCACGCGGCCTTTCGGATCGTTAGCCGGGCCCGCGAAGACCGCGAACTCTACCGATTTCAGCAGGTCAGCGACATCTACCAGTTCCATCGGGTTACGCAGGTCTGGCTTGTCGGAACCGTAGCGACGTTCCGCTTCGGCAAACGTCATGACCGGGAAATCCCCCAGATCCACGCCTTTCACTTCCAGCCACAAATGGCGCACCAGCGCTTCCATCACTTCGCGCACCTGTGGCGCGGTCATGAAGGAGGTCTCGACGTCGATCTGAGTAAACTCCGGCTGACGGTCAGCACGTAAGTCTTCATCACGGAAGCATTTGACTATCTGATAGTAACGGTCGAAACCGGACATCATCAGGAGCTGTTTGAACAGTTGCGGCGACTGCGGCAACGCGTAGAATTTACCTTTGTGCACGCGCGAAGGCACCAGATAGTCGCGCGCGCCTTCCGGCGTGGCTTTGGTCAGCATCGGCGTTTCAATATCAAGGAAACCGTGATCGTCCATAAAACGACGCACCAGGCTGGTAATTTTGGCGCGAGTTTTCAGGCGCTGCGCCATTTCCGGACGACGCAAATCCAGATAGCGGTACTTGAGACGCGCCTCTTCGGTATTAACGTGGTTAGCGTCAAGCGGCAGTGAGTCTGCGCGGTTGATGATAGTGAGAGAGGACGCCAGCACTTCAATTTCGCCGGTCGCCATATCCGCATTGACGTTTTTCGCGTCACGCGCACGCACGGTGCCCGTAACCTGAATGCAGAACTCATTACGCAGTTCAGAGGCCAGCTTTAACGCGTCCGCACGATCCGGATCGAAGAACACCTGCACAATACCTTCGCGGTCGCGCATATCGATAAAGATCAGGCTGCCAAGATCACGACGACGGTTGACCCAACCACACAGAGTCACCTGCTGCCCCACGTGGGACAGACGTAGCTGTCCGCAATATTCTGTACGCATGAGATATCCCTTAACTTAGCCGCAGGCGGATTGTTGCCTGCCATGCAGGCGACGAAGTCGCAGCTTTAGCTGTATGTCACAACTGGATGAAAAAAGGCGGCTATTATACTGGAAATTCTGCCGCACGATAAGAGTCAATCCAGCATGGGAGCGATAACTTGCCCGTTTCATGCGGTATCGACGCCTGGTTCATACTGACTGTACCCGGGTTTTTCACGCGGGTATTGCGTATGCTCACAAAAATTAACAATATTTGTCGCCGCTTTCCTCTTTAATCGCGCTTAAGGTGTAGTGAAATCCGCTATTTTTAGGAGAGTGATTATCATGCTGAAACTCAACGCGACCACAACCGCCCTGGTGGTTATTGATTTACAGGAAGGAATTCTTCCGTTTGCCGGCGGCCCGTATACGGCAAATGAGGTGGTCGCCCGCGCCGCGCGGCTGGCGGAAAAGTGTCGTGCCAACGGCTCGCCCGTGGTTATGGTACGCGTCGGATGGTCTGATGATTATGCCGAAGCGTTAAAACAGCCGGTGGATGCCGCAACGCCTGCGCACGCGTTGCCGGAAAACTGGTGGACCTGGCCTACGGCATTGGGTAAAAAGGACAGCGATCTGGAAGTGACTAAACGCCAGTGGGGCGCGTTTTACGGCACCGATCTGGAATTACAGCTTCGCCGCCGGGGTATCGACACCATCATATTGTGCGGGATCTCAACCAATATCGGCGTCGAATCCACAGCGCGCAACGCCTGGGAGTTAGGATTTAACCTTATTATTGCCGAAGATGCCTGTAGCGCCGCCAGCAGTGAGCAGCATCAGAGCAGTATGACGCATATTTTCCCGCGCATTGGCCGGGTACGCAGCGTAGAGGATATTTTAAACGCCTTATGATCTACATTGGCCTGCCGCAATGGTCGCACCCGAAATGGGCGCGGCTCGGCATCACCAGTCTGGAAGAGTATGCCCGCCACTTTAATTGCGTGGAGGGCAACACCACGCTTTACGCGCTGCCGAAAGCGGAAATTGTCGATCGCTGGTATGCGCAAACTACGGACGATTTCCGTTTTTGCTTTAAATTTCCCGCCACCATTTCTCACCAGGCCGCGCTGCGTCATTGCGACGATCTGGTACAGGCGTTTTTTACCCGCCTGGCGCCGCTGGAAACGCGTATTGGCCAATACTGGCTGCAGTTGCCCGCCGCCTTTGGACCGCGCGATCTCCCCGCCTTATGGCAGTTTCTTGATGCGCTCCCCGCCACGTTTACCTATGGCGTAGAAGTTCGTCATCCGTGTTTTTTTGACAAAGGTGAGGATGAACAGCGGCTCAATCGCGGGTTACACGCGCGCGGCGTAAACCGCGTGATCCTGGATAGTCGTCCGGTACATGCCGCCCATCCCCACAGCGAGGCCGTCCGCGACGCGCAGCGAAAAAAACCCAAAGTCCCGGTACATGCAGTCGTGACGGCCAGCCACCCGATGGTGCGTTTTATCGGTAGCGATAATATGGCGCAAAACCGTGAGTTTTTCGCCGCCTGGTTGCAGAAACTCCCGCAGTGGCGGCAGACCACCACGCCTTTTCTGTTTTTACATACTCCGGATATCGCGCAGGCGCCGGAACTGGTGAATACGCTTTGGCATGATTTACGCAGCGTCTTACCGGAAATCGGCACTGCTCCGTCCATTCCACAGCAATCTTCTCTTTTCTGAAAATGCCCCCTATCATAGACAGTGCCATCAGCCATTTTAAAAGGGAGTTTGTATGGTAAGCGCGCTGTATGCCGTTTTGGGTGCGTTATTATTAATGAAGTTCTCTTTTAATGTCGTTCGCTTGCGAATGCAGTACCGTGTCGCCTATGGCGACGGCGGTTTTAGCGAATTGCAAAGCGCCATCCGTATTCATGGCAACGCGGTGGAATATATTCCTGTCGCGCTGGTGCTGCTGCTGTTTATGGAAATGAACGGCGCCGAAACGTGGATGGTGCATATCTGCGGCATCATTTTAATCGCCGGTCGGCTGATGCATTATTACGGTTTTCACCACCGCCTGTTCCGCTGGCGGCGGGCGGGGATGAGCGCGACCTGGTGCGCATTGTTGCTGATGGTGCTGGCAAACCTGTGGTATATGCCCTGGGAGTTGGTTTTCTCCCTGTATTAGCGCACAATATGCGCCTTTATTTTTCCCGGATGTATACGTTATGTCTCACCGCGACACGCTTTTTTCTGCGCCTATCGCCCGTCTCGGCGACTGGACTTTTGATGAACGAGTAGCCGAAGTTTTCCCCGACATGATTCAGCGTTCGGTACCAGGCTACTCCAACATCATCTCCATGATCGGCATGTTGGCTGAACGCTTTGTGCAGCCGAACACGCAGGTCTACGATCTGGGCTGCTCGCTGGGCGCCGCGACGCTGTCTGTTCGGCGTAATATCCGCCATGAGCATTGTCGCATTATCGCCGTCGATAACTCCCCGGCCATGATAGAACGCTGCCGCCGCCATATTGATGCATATAAAGCGCCAACGCCGGTTGAAGTTGTTGAAGGCGATATCCGCGATATCACTATTGAAAACGCCTCGATGGTGGTGCTGAATTTTACCCTGCAATTCCTTGAACCTGCCGAACGCCAGGCATTGCTGGATAAGATTTACCTGGGGTTGAATCCCGGCGGCGCGCTGGTACTGTCGGAAAAATTTAGCTTTGAAGACGCGAAAGTGGGCGAGCTGTTATTCAACATGCACCACGATTTTAAACGCGCTAATGGGTACAGCGAACTGGAGATCAGCCAGAAGCGCAGTATGCTGGAAAACGTGATGCTCACCGACTCGGTGGAAACACATAAAGCGCGCCTGCGTCAGGCGGGTTTCGAACACAGTGAACTGTGGTTCCAGTGCTTTAATTTCGGGTCGCTTGTCGCGTTAAAAGCCGGAGTTGCCGCATGATCGAGTTTGGTAACTTTTATCAGCTCATTGCTAAAAATCATCTCTCCCACTGGCTGGAAACATTGCCCGCGCAGATTGCCGCCTGGCAACGCGAGCAGCAGCATGGCTTGTTTAAACAGTGGTCGAACGCGGTAGAATTTTTACCGGAAATTACGCCCTGGCGGCTGGATTTACTGCACAGCGTCACGGCGGAAAGCGAAACGCCGCTCAGCGAAGGTCAGCTAAAGCGTATTGATACATTGCTGCGTAATCTGATGCCGTGGCGTAAAGGCCCGTTCTCGCTTTATGGCGTAGATATTGATACCGAATGGCGCTCAGACTGGAAGTGGGATCGCGTACTGCCGCATCTGTCAGATTTAACCGGCCGGACGATCCTTGATGTCGGCTGCGGCAGCGGCTATCACCTGTGGCGGATGATTGGCGCGGGCGCACATCTGGCGGTCGGCATCGATCCTACACAGCTTTTCCTCTGCCAGTTTGAGGCGGTGCGTAAACTGTTGGGTAACGATCAGCGCGCGCATCTGCTGCCGTTGGGCATTGAACAACTCCCGGCACTGAAAGCATTTGATACCGTCTTCTCGATGGGGGTGCTTTATCACCGTCGCTCGCCGCTGGAACATCTGTGGCAGTTAAAAGATCAGTTGGTCAACGAGGGTGAACTGGTACTGGAAACGCTGGTCATCGACGGCGACGAAAATACCGTTTTGGTGCCGGGTGACCGCTACGCGCAGATGCGTAACGTCTATTTTATTCCTTCCGCGCCGGCATTAAAAAAATGGCTGGAAAAATGCGGCTTTGTTGATGTGCGTATCGCTGACGTTTGCGTCACTACCACCGAAGAGCAGCGCCGTACCGAATGGATGGTTACCGAGTCGCTGGCCGATTTCCTCGACCCGAACGATCGCAGCAAGACGGTGGAAGGCTATCCCGCCCCGCAGCGCGCGGTGCTGATTGCGCGTAAACCGTGATGGATTGCCGAATGACCGTTACGTATAGCACCGTTTCTCCAAAATAGTTCAAGTTGCAGCAAGGCGGCAACGCAGCAAATCCCCGGGAACGTAGGTAGCTACGTGACCGGGGTGCGCGAGGCGGCCAACGCTGCTGCGGCTTGAAATATGAAGGAGAAAAAAAGGCCCCTGTTGAATTGGCAGGGGCCTGGTACGAGCAAGCATCATATTGGGCGACATGATGCAACGGTAAAAATCATTTGGCCTGATGGCGAACAATGATTCCTTTCATTTCAGCGACCGCCGCACCCTCTACTCTATAGCGAGAATACTCGTCCGCCTGTATATCGGCAGACATCGATAACCCCTGATTGCGATAGCGCATCGGCGAAGGCAGTAAGACTCCGGCGGAACTGTGTACTTCCCGTACTCCGGCATCGAGGAAATTCTGCAGGTTATTTGCACGAACCCCCGCACCAGCCATAATGGTTGGAGCATCCCCCTGGGCAATAAGTTCCATAATTATTGATAAACCTTGCGCCGCATCGGCTTTTTGTCCGGAAGTCAGTACTCTTGCTACGCCTGCGTCAGCCAGATTCTTTAGCGCATTGAAGGGATTAGCGCACATATCGAAGGCGCGGTGGAATGTCACCGCCAGCGGCCCGGCCGCCGCCATTATTTTTTCCATTCGCGACATATCGACATCCCCATCAACGGTCAACACGCCAGTAACCAGCCCGGGAAAACCCAACTCTCTGACGAGGCGAATATCTTCCAGCATGGCGGCAAATTCGCCGTCAGTGTAATAAAAATCCCCGCCGCGAGGACGAATAATCGGATGTACGGGAATCGTAATATGCTCGCGCACGCTGCGTAAGACGCCCAGCGAAGGCGTAAGCCCGCCTTCTTTCGGCGCGGCACACAGTTCGATACGATCCGCGCCGTTTCGCTGCGCGGTGAGCGCGCATTCCATGCTGTAACAACAGATCTCAAGTAACGCCATATTCACTCCGCTCGGCAGGTTAATGGGCCGCCTGTTCGCTGGCGACAATCGCTTCAATCGACCATGGATGAAATTTTACCGTGACGCGGCCATCGGTCACGGCCAGCGTAGGGTTTGGCAAACGTTCATGCTCGCCCTGTGGCGAACTGGTTTTAACCACTATCCCCGGCTGACTAAGCCCCTCATCCGACAACAACGCCAGGGCCCTCGCATTCAAGGTCTCCGGCTCGCCGGGCAGCACGATTTCAATATGCTCCCACCCCTCGTGTGGATAGCGTTTTTCTCCCGGCCACGGTAATTCAATAACAGAAAACCGCCAGTGTTCCACACATACCGGTTCATGCAGTTTAAACAGACAAATCGGCCTGCCGTTGATGATATTTTCCGACAGTAGCTCGCCGCATTGTTCAAAACCGCGACGCCAACGCTCCGCCGTCGTATTCTGGTGACAGCGCAATGAAATGTGATCGGCCTCAAGGGCGCTAATCTGCAGACCAAGGCGAGTGGAAAGTTCTCTGAACGCCAGAGTGAATCGCGGTAAATCTGCGGAAATATCATGCAGTTCATCAATGTGTTGCCAGTTCGCCATATCAGGACGCTCTTCTTGCTGTGAAAACCGCTAATTTACGCTGTTGCGCCCCGGCAACCAACCTTTGATTTGGTTGGGCGTTTATTGAATGCTTATGCAGATTATTGTTGCGTATATTTCAGGCGACGCGCCGCGCGCGCAATGCTGACGCCAACGGGCATTTGCAGTATACTCCCGCCCTAATTCTTAAACTGGCGCGGGTAATACAGCCCGCTTCATAAACGTAAGGTATTCCGGTGAATATTCAGGCTCTTCTCTCAGAAAAAGTTAGTCAGGCCATGATTGCTGCAGGCGCGCCTGCAGATTGCGAGCCCCAGGTTCGTCAGTCAGCCAAAGTTCAGTTCGGCGACTATCAGGCCAACGGCATGATGGCAGTTGCGAAAAAACTGGGTATGGCCCCCCGACAACTTGCAGAGCAGGTGCTGACTCATCTGGATCTCAGCGGCATCGCCAGCAAGGTTGAAATCGCCGGCCCTGGCTTTATCAATATTTTCCTCGAACCGGCTTTTCTCGCTGAACAGGTGCAACAGGCGCTGGCCTCCGAACGTCTGGGCGTTTCTCAGCCGACTCGTCAGACGATTGTCGTCGACTACTCCGCGCCCAATGTCGCGAAAGAGATGCACGTTGGTCATCTACGCTCCACGATCATTGGCGATGCGGCAGTGCGCACGCTGGAGTTTCTGGGCCATCATGTTATTCGCGCTAACCACGTCGGCGACTGGGGCACCCAGTTCGGTATGCTTATCGCCTGGCTGGAAAAACAGCAGCAGGAAAACGCGGGCGACATGGCGCTGGCGGATCTCGAAGGATTCTACCGCGATGCGAAAAAGCATTATGACGAAGATGAAGCGTTTGCCGAGCGCGCGCGTAACTACGTCGTCAAATTGCAGAGCGGTGATGCCTATTTCCGTGAGATGTGGCGTAAGCTGGTTGATATCACGATGACGCAAAACCAGATCACCTATGATCGTCTGAACGTCACGCTGACGCGTGACGATGTGATGGGCGAAAGTCTGTATAATCCGATGCTGCCGGGCATCGTCGCCGATCTGAAAGCCAAAGGCCTGGCGGTTGAAAGCGAAGGCGCAACGGTGGTTTTCCTTGATGAGTTTAAAAACAAGGAAGGCGACCCGATGGGCGTCATTATTCAGAAGAAAGATGGCGGTTATCTGTATACCACTACCGATATCGCCTGCGCCAAATACCGTTACGAAACGCTGCACGCCGACCGCGTGCTCTACTACATTGACTCCCGTCAGCACCAGCACCTGATGCAAGCCTGGACCATTGTGCGCAAAGCCGGTTATGTACCGGATTCCGTTCCGCTGGAACACCACATGTTCGGCATGATGTTGGGTAAAGACGGTAAACCGTTTAAAACTCGCGCGGGCGGTACGGTGAAACTGGCGGACCTGCTGGATGAGGCGCTGGAGCGCGCGCGTCGTCTGGTGGCGGAGAAGAACCCGGATATGCCGGCTGACGAGCTGGAAAAACTGGCTAACGCCGTCGGTATTGGCGCGGTGAAATACGCCGATCTGTCAAAAAATCGCACCACTGACTATATCTTCGACTGGGATAATATGTTGGCTTTCGAAGGCAATACCGCTCCTTATATGCAGTATGCCTATACGCGTGTGCTGTCTGTTTTCCGTAAAGCGGACATCGACGAGCAGGCGCTGGCGAGCGCGCCGGTTATCATTAGCGAAGATCGCGAAGCGCAGCTCGCTGCCCGTTTGCTGCAGTTTGAAGAAACCCTGACGGTGGTCGCGCGTGAAGGTACGCCGCACGTCATGTGCGCGTATCTGTATGACGTCGCCGGGCTGTTCTCCGGCTTCTACGAGCACTGCCCTATTCTCAGCGCCGAGAATGACGCGGTTCGCAATAGCCGCCTAAAACTGGCGCAACTGACGGCGAAGACGCTGAAACTGGGTCTGGATACGTTGGGTATCGAAACCGTAGAACGCATGTAAATGCGCCGTCGTTAACATCATCAGGCCTGACTCCGGATAACGGACTCAGGCCTTTTTATTGCCACAGCGGTATATCTGTAACAAATCACAAGGAATGACACATTTCTATAGAGAGATGGAACATCTTTTACCTGTGCTGGCGCTGACCGCCCCGTATCATTAGGCGGCGGATTGTTCAGGTACAGGTAATGACTTTTAAAGACTTTGATGCGGAAGAGAAACTCTTCCTGAGACGTGTGATTGTGGCGTTTGGTGTAGTGGTTGTCTGCTTTGGTATCCTGATCTTCAACCTCTATAACTTGCAAATCCGCCAGCACCACTACTACACCACCCGTTCGAATGAGAACGATATCAAGATGCTACCCGTCGCGCCCACGCGCGGCATCATTTACGATCGCAACGGCATTCCGCTGGTGCGTAACGTAACCTGGTATGATATCGCGGTTACGCCCTATAAAATTGCCGATATGGATGCGCTGCTAAAACAGCTCACCCCTATTGTTGATCTCTCCCCCGATGATATCGCCGACTTTCGCCATGCGCTAAAATCCAGTAGCCGCTATCGTCCGGTGGTGCTCAAAAACGCGCTAACGGATGTTGAAATCGCACGCTTTGCGGTCAATCAGTTTCATTTCAACGGCGTCACGATCAATAGCTATCAGGATCGGCAGTATCCTTACGGCGCGGAGCTGGCGCATGTTCTCGGTTACGTGTCAAAGATAAACGATAACGACCTTAAAGCGCTGGATAAAAAAGGGCTGGCAGAGAATTACGCGGCGGACCATAACATCGGTAAACAGGGGATTGAGCGTTACTACGAAAACGATCTTCATGGCAAAACCGGTTATCAGGAGGTCGAGGTGGATAATCACGGGCGTATTGTCCGCCTGCTGAAAGACGTTCCTCCCATCGCGGGTAAGAACATTCACCTGACGCTGGATCTCCATTTACAAGAGTACATTGAAAGTTTGCTGGCCGGGCAGCGTGCTGCCGTACTGGTTGAAGATCCGCACGATGGTTCAGTGCTGGCGATGGTATCTATGCCCAGCTACGACCCGAACCCCTTTGTAAAAGGCATTAGCTATCAGGATTACGGCAAACTGCTGCACGATAAAAATCTGCCGCTGATCAACCGCGTGACGCAAGGGCTTTATCCTCCGGCGTCAACGGTTAAACCCTATATGGCGATGTCCGCGCTGTTAAGCGGGATTATTACGCCGCAAACCACCTTCTTTGGCGCGCCAACCTGGACGCTTCCCGGCACGCAGCGGCATTACCGGGACTGGAAAAAAACCGGACACGGTATGCTGGATGTCACTAAAGCGATTGAGGAATCTGCGGATACCTTTTTCTATCAGGTCGCTTATATGATGGGTATTGACCGTATCGACACGATGTTGTCTCAGTTCGGCTATGGCAAACCGACGGGCATCGACCTTAATGAAGAGTATGACGGGCTGCTTCCCAGCCGCGCATGGAAACAGCGGGTCCATAAAAAAGCCTGGTATCAGGGCGATACCATCTCTGTCGGCATCGGCCAGGGCTACTGGATTGCCACCCCCATCCAGATGGTAAAAGCGATGGTGGCGCTCATCAACAACGGTAAGGTGATTGCCCCTCACCTGTTACTCAATGAAGAGAGCGGCAAAACGGTGGTTCCGTATCGTCCTTCAGGAACACCGGCACAGATAGCCGATCCGGCGTCGCCATACTGGGGACTGGTGCGTCAGGCGATGTATGGCATGGCGAATGCACCCAACGGAACGGGCTATAAGTTCTTTCACACCGCGCCCTACGGCATTGCGGCCAAAAGCGGCACGTCGCAGGTGTTTAGCCTGAAAGAAAATCAGACCTACAACGCGAAAATGATCCCTATTCGCCTGCGCGATCATGTGTTTTATACCGCTTTTGCACCGTATAAAAACCCTAAGGTCGCTATTGCCTTGATTCTGGAAAACGGCGGAAGCGACGGCGTTACCGCCGCGCCCATCATGCGAAAAATCCTTGACCACCTGTTTGATCCACAGGCTGATACCACACAGTCGGGTCAGGCGCCATAGTCAAATAAGCAAAGCGCCATCAGACAAGGATACGACCGGAATATCCGCATACATCAGAAATAGTTACGCAGATATTCCGTCAAACACAGCATAGCCATCGCCTGCCCGTAAGGCATAGAGGTCAACGGAATATGACGGTAAAAATCGAGATCGTGGCCCATGCCAGTGCCAAATGACGTTTGCAGCAGTTCACCTTCCGGCGAGATATGTTTCACTATCCCCCGAATAGCTTTTTCCGCCACCTGCGCATAGTGCCGTTCGACATAACGTTTGCGCACCGCTTTAAGAATACCGTAGGCAAAACCCGCCGTCGCCGACGCCTCAAGATAAGAGTGCGGATCGTCAAGCAGCGTATGCCACAAACCGCTTTCATCCTGACATTTCGCCAGCGCGGCGATCTGCGCATTCAGTACCTGGACCAGATAACGGCGCACGGCATTATTTTCCGGCAAGTCCAGCAGTTCAAGAAAATCCGGGATCACAATGGTCAGCCAGCTGTTGCCGCGCGCCCAGCGAGCGTTAGCGAAGTTATGATGACCGTCATAGCTCCAGCCGTGGAACCACAGCCCCGTCTCTTTATCCATCAAATTCTGCACGTGCAGCAGGAACTGATAGGTTGCCTCTTCCACATATTCCGGCCGGTTCAACAGTTTACCGATTTTCGCCAGCGGCAGCACCGTCATCATTAGCGTGTCGTCCCACATCTGCTGATGATTTTCCTCCGCCAGCGTGATGTGCTGCATTCCGCCGTGATCGGTACGGGGCATTTCATTCATCGCCCATTCGGCCCACGTTTCCAGCCACGGTAAATACGCTGGATTACGCGTCTCTTCATAGCGATACGCCAGCGTTAAAAACGGCGCCATCGTATTAACGTTTTTCGTCGTCGCGCCTTCCGCAAAACGATCGGCAAACCAGTCATCAATGATCTTACGCATCGTCTGGTCGCCGGTCTGTTGGTAATAGTGATACATTCCGTACAGGCCCACGCCGTGCGTCCACTCCCATCCGGCCCAGCCTTTAGTATCGATCACGCGTCCGTCGTCCAGTCGCAATAAAAATTCGCCTGTCTCATCTTTAATATTGACCAGGTTATGCGTCACCTTTTGCACCAGGGCTTTTAGTTCATCTCTGGCGATAAAATGCTCAGGCTGACGCAATAGCGGACTGTGTTTGACTGGATAAACCATCATTTGCTTAACCTCTGTGTAATGTCGAATTCAGTGCTGCGTGCAGTTTTACCGCCGACGCAGTCGATTCGCTACAGTAAAAGCTAAGCTGGGCGGAAACCTTTTTGTTTCTGCCATTACCAGAGCGTAAATGGCAAAAACGCAAAGAGTCCGGCAACCTACCTCACCATTTTATAAAACAGCGTTTCTATTTATTCAAAAAGAGAGTCAGGTCTGCTACCTGGCAAAGAAAGGGGCGGTTAGCGGTAGTTCACAATCACCTGATTGCTCCGCACTTTTAACGCCGGGATAAGTCGGCCGCCGCCGGGGACTTCCCAGACAAAGCGGAGCGGCTCGACTGCGGGAACATGAGCAAAACCGTGGGTCGTGCCACTCTGACCATCAAGTTCTACGCAACGGGACTGGGAACATAAACGTACCCGTAATCCTGCGGGGGTCGGGCCATTCAGTTCATAACGCCAGGCGACCAGCGTCATCACACCGGAAACCGGCTGACGCGCCGACAATGGCGAAGACGATGCGGAAACACCCCGGTAATTTAAGGTTACACCCATACCGCTATCCTGCCACGCGCCTTCGCCTGCGGCCTGAACCGTCAGGGGAAAGAGCAACAACGCCAGCCATTTACGCATTATTTTCCTCCAATGGTCGCCGTCATGCGGATATGACGGTTATCGGAAAGCTCAAGGTTCGACAACACCACCAGCTGCGGTAAACTGCGCCGCAAAAAGCGGGACAATAATGGACGTAGCGCATGGTTAACCAGTAATACCGGCGGCGCGCCAAGCATTTCCTGGCGAGAAAGCGCCTCTTGCGTCTGCGCCAGCAGGCGATCCGCCAACCCAGGCTCAAGACCGCCGCCGCCCTGCAATGCCTGAAGCAGCAAACGCTCCAGCGCGGTATCCAGGCCAATCACCTGCACTTCTTCATTACCGGGGAACCACTGTTGCGTAATCGCTCGTCCTAATGCCACGCGTACCACGGCGGTTAATTCATGCGGATCGCTTTGTAACGGCGCATGTTCCGCCAGCGTTTCCAGAATGGTGCGCATATCGCGAATCGGGACTTTTTCCGCCAGTAAGTTTTGCAGGACTTTGTGTAAAGTCGTGAGGGTCACGACGCCGGGGACCAGATCTTCCGTGAGTTTAGGCATCTCCTGAGAGACACGATCCAACAGTTGCTGCGCTTCCTGGCGGCCAAACAGTTCGGCGGAGAATTGGCCAATCAAGTGGTTAAGGTGCGTCGCCACAACGGTACTGGCTTCAACAACGGTAAAGCCCTGAATTTGCGCCTGCTCTTTCAGGGCGCTTTCAATCCAGATGGCATCAAGGCCAAAAGCTGGATCGACGGTTTTCTCGCCCGGTAGCGTTCCCGCCGCCGTGCCGGGGTTAATAGCCAGCCAACGTCCCGGATAGGCGTCCCCGCTGCCAATCTCTACCCCTTTCATCAAAATACGGTAGCGCGCAGGCTGTAAATCCATATTGTCGCGAATGTGGACCACCGGCGGCAGGAACCCCATATCCTGCGCGAATTTTTTACGAATACTGCGAATACGTCCGAGCAATTCGCCATCCTGTTGAAAATCCACCATCGGGATCAGGCGGTAACCCACTTCCATTCCCAGTGAATCCTCAAGCTGTACGTCATTCCAGGTGGCTTCGACCACCGAGTTATTTTCCGGCATTTTTACCGGCTGCGGCTCCTCTGGCGCTTTTTCTTCACGCCCGCGCAGCCACCATGCCAGGCCGAGCAAAGCGGCGGTAAAAAGTAAAAATACCAGGTTAGGCATTCCTGGCACCATGCCAAGCAGCCCCAGCACCGCCGCTGCCAGCAGCATCACCCTTGGATTACTGAACAGTTGGCCAACCATCTGCTCGCCTACATCCTGATCGGTACTGACGCGGGTCACAATGACGCCCGCCGCCGTGGAGATAACCAGCGCCGGGATCTGGGCGACCAGGCCGTCGCCAATGGTCAGCAGGGTGTAGCTTTCCGCCGCGCTGCCCATGCTCATTCCGTGCTGCAATACGCCGACCAGCAGCCCGCCGACCACGTTAATGACCATGATGAGAATACCGGCGATGGCGTCGCCGCGCACAAATTTACTTGCCCCGTCCATCGAGCCGTAGAAGTCGGCTTCCTGAGTGACTTCCGAACGCCGTTTTTTGGCCTCGTCTTCACCAATCAGACCGGCATTAAGATCGGCGTCAATCGCCATTTGCTTACCGGGCATACCGTCCAGCACAAAGCGCGCGCCGACTTCGGCAATACGTCCGGCGCCTTTGGTGATGACCATGAAGTTGATAATGACGAGGATGATAAAAACCACAATCCCGATCGCGAAGTTACCGCCGACCAGGAAATGACCGAACGCCTCCACCACCTTTCCCGCCGCCGCCGCGCCGGTATGCCCTTCCATCAAAATAATGCGCGTTGAGGCTACGTTAAGCGCCAGACGCAGTAGCGTGGTAAACAGCAGGATGGTCGGAAACGCGGCAAAATCCAGAGTGCGCTGGGTAAACATCGCCACCAGCAGCACCATAATTGATAGCGCAATATTAAAGGTAAACAATAAGTCGAGGATAAAAGCAGGTAGCGGCAGCACCATCATCGACAAAATCAGCAGAATGAGGATCGGCCCGGCAAGAATTTGCCATTGCGTCGATTTCAGGTTGCTGGGCAGGCGCAGCATCGCGACCAGATTAGCCATCAGTATTCTTCTCGTTCATAAAATCCAGCGCTTCTGGCACCGGAAGGTTCTCAGGTTGTGGAGGACGTTGCCCGCCCGCAAGCCGCCAGCGTTTAAGCTGCCAGACCCAGGCCAACACTTCCGCAACGGCAGCATATAACTGCCCGGGAATTTGCTGACCAATTTCGGCGTGGCGATATAGTGCCCGCGCCAGCGGCGGCGCTTCTAAAGTGGGAACCCGATGTTCAGCGCCGATCTCGCGAATGCGCAGCGCTATTAATCCAGCCCCCTTCGCGACCACTTTCGGCGCGCTCATTTTGTTTTCGTCATACTGCAGCGCCACGGAATAGTGCGTCGGGTTAGTGACAATGACGTCCGCTTTCGGCACATCTTCCATCATGCGGCGCTGCGCGGCGGCGCGTTGCATCTGGCGAATTTTGCCCTTAACATGCGGATCGCCTTCGCTCTCTTTAAATTCGTCGCGAATGTCCTGCCGCGACATGCGTAATTTTTTCAGGTGGCTAAAGATCTGGAAAAACACGTCAAATCCCACCATCGGAATCACGCCCAGTACCACCAGTAACGCGCAGAGTCCAACCAGATCCAGCGCATTCCCCATTGCGACGATCGGCGACTCCGCCATCAGGCGCATCATTTGTGGCCAGTGATGCCAGAGATAAAAGCCGGTAACGCAGCCGACCAGCGTGGATTTCAACACCGCTTTTAGCAGTTCCGCGCCGGTCTGCGCCGAAAACATGCGCTTAATTCCCGGCAGCGGGTTTAATTTAGAAAATTTTGGCTGTAGCGACTTACCGCTAAAAATCAGGCCGCCAAGCATAACCGGCGAGATAAGCGCCACCAGCACCACGCCCGCGATGAGCGGTAGCAGTGCCATCATCGCCGCTTTAATCAGCAAAATTATCTGCCCCAGGATCAGGTTAGGATCGTTTACCATACGGTGATCGAAGTGCAGGCCTGCTGAGAGCATTCCCGCCAGCTGCCGCGCTAACGACTCGCCGCCGAACCAAATAATACAAACGCCCACCAGCAATATCAGCAGTGAGGTCAGTTCTCTGGAACGGGGGATCTGCCCTTCTTCCCGCGCTTTTTCAAGTCGGTGGGGTGTGGGGGCTTCTGTTTTGTCGTCGTCGCTCTCTTCTGCCACGCAGCAAACCCTGGATAGATTGATAAGCGAGAATGATGCCAGAACCGCTTTACGCCAATGGGCAGAGTAAGCGGTAAAAAAGGCGGGGTTTATGGCGTTAATAGAGATAGCCGGATACGATAAGAAAGTCTCGTATCCGGCCGGGTTGACGGATTCGGACCCGATAAGCGCCGCGCCATCAGGTCAAAAAAGCTTAAAAGCCAAGACTGTCCAGCAGGTCGTCCACCTGATCCTGACTGGCGACGACGCCAGCTTTCGAGGTATCCACCTGCGGGCCGTTGAGCAAGCTTTCGTTCTCGCGTTTTGGTCGCGCGCTCTGTTCCGGGATGTTTTCCAGCAGCACCATTAACAACTGGCGCTCAATCTCCTGAATCACGTCCATCATGCGTTTGATCACCTGACCCGTCAGATCCTGGAAATCCTGCGCCATCATGATGTCCAGCAGTTGCGCGTTAGTAAAACTAGTATGGCCCGGGACATCCCTGAGAAACTGGCGCGTATCCGTCACCAGTTCACGGGCGTCGGAAAGCTCGATCGGATTGTCAAACCACTCGTCCCAACGTTGGGTTAGCGCTTTCGCCTCTTTTTCCATCGCATCCTGATGCGGCTGCGAAGCTTCGACACTGTTTAGCGCGCGTTCCGCCGCCTGCGCCGTCATCTGGACGACGTAATCCAGACGGTCGCGCGCATCAGGGATCGCCTCCGCCGCTTCGGCAATCGCCTGGTCCAGCCCCAGTTCACGCAGGCTGTCGCGCAGCATTCGGGTCAGACTACCGATGCGCGCAATGATGTCTCCTGCTGAGCCTTCATCAGCAGGCTTGATAGATGGTTGCATCATCATCGCATCCTCACATGCCCAGTTTCTCAAAGATTTTGTTGAGCTTCTCTTCCAGAGTCGCTGCGGTGAACGGTTTTACGACATAACCGCTGGCGCCAGCCTGTGCGGCGGCGATAATATTCTCTTTCTTGGCTTCCGCCGTGACCATCAACACGGGTAACGCCGACATGGCGCTATCGGCGCGAATGGTTTTCAGCAGCTCCAGGCCATCCATATTCGGCATGTTCCAGTCGGAGATAATAAAACCAAAGCCGCCCGCCTGGAGCTTGTTCAGCGCATCGACGCCGTCTTCGGCCTCTTCCACATTGTTAAATCCAAGCTCTTTTAAGAGGTTGCGCACGATACGACGCATGGTCGAAAAGTCATCCACAACCAAAAATTTAAGCTCTTTATCCGCCATAAAATACTACTCCTGGTTCAAATACGTATCGCCTGTCCGGCACTGATTTTCGCCAGCATCTGCTGGCTTACCTGGCTAAGATCGACCACTTCGCTTACGCCACCCATATTGATGGCCTCGCGCGGCATGCCGAACACCACACAACTTGCTTCGTTTTGCGCAATGGTCCAGGCGCCAGCCTGGTACATCGCTAACATTCCAGCGGCGCCATCGTTGCCCATCCCCGTAAGAATGACGCCTACGGCGTTGCGCCCCGCGTGTTTCGCCACCGAATGAAACAGCACATCCACGGAAGGCCGATGTCGGTTTACCGGCGGGCCATCATGAATTTTGATTTGATAATTCGCCCCGCTACGCGCCAGCTCCATATGCTTGTCGCCGGGCGCAATGTAGGCATGACCTGGCAATACGCGTTCGCCGTCCTCCGCCTCCTTCACGCTGATTTGACAGAGTTTATTCAGACGCTCGGCAAACGAGCGGGTAAAGCCAGGCGGCATATGCTGCGTAATAATCACTGCCGGACTGGAAAGCGGCAGCGGTTGCAGCACATGTCGGATAGCTTCAGTACCGCCCGTTGAAGCGCCGATAGCAATCAGTTTTTCCGAACTGAGCAGCGGACCGGCTTTTAAGGTTGTCGGGGCCGCCATCGGTTTATGTGCGGCGATGCGGGCCCGCGCGGCGGTACGCACTTTTTCGGCGATCATCTCGCTATACGCCAGCATACCTTCACGAATGCCAAGCTGCGGTTTAGTGACAAAATCGATGGCCCCCAACTCCAGCGCCCGTAGCGTCACTTCGGAACCTTTCCCGGTCAGCGAAGAGACCATCACCACCGGCATCGGTCGCAGGCGCATCAGTTTTTCCAGAAAATCGAGGCCGTCCATACGCGGCATCTCAACGTCCAGGGTCAATACGTCCGGATTAAATTTTTTGATGAGATCCCTGGCGACCAACGGGTCCGGCGCAGTCGCCACCATCTCCATATCGCTATGGCTATTAATAATTTCAGTCATGATTTGGCGCATTAGCGCGGAATCATCAACTGACAATACCCTGATTTTACTCATGCTTTATCCTTACTTAGCGCATACACCGTCTGTCCGCGCAGGCTAAACTCGCGCACGAGGTTGCTAAAGTTTTCTGAGTGACCGGCAAACAACAGTCCGTCAGGTTTAAGGAGTGGAACAAAACGGCGCAGAATGTCCTCCTGAGTCGTTTTATCAAAATAGATCATGACGTTACGGCAAAAAATCGCGTCAAAGGGACCGGGTACGTTGTACTGCTTTTCCAACAAATTAACGGAGGAAAATTCAACATAACTGGCCAGTTCCTGACGCACGCGCACCAGTCCTTCATGCGGCCCCGTACCGCGCATGAAGTAACGTTGTAGCTGCTGCGGCGATAACGTTTTCAGTTCGCTGAGGCGATAAATACCGCTTCTCGCTTTTTCCAGCACTTCAGTATCAATATCGCTGGCGAATACTTTCCAGCGACCGGGGGCCATCCCCAACGCATCCGCCAGCGTAATGGCGATACTGTAAGGTTCTTCTCCTGTCGATGCCGCCGCACTCCAGACGCGGTACTCGCCGTGGCGGCGACGCGCATGTTCCGCAAGGATGGGAAAATGGTGCGCCTCGCGAAAAAAAGCGGTCAGGTTGGTAGTCAGAGCGTTGATAAAAGCCTGCCACTCAGCGCTGTTTTGATTAGCCTCCAGCATACTGAGATAACGGCCAAAATCATCCAGTCCCAGGGCACGCAGCCGACGGACCAGGCGGTTATAAACCATATCCCGCTTATGGTCAGCCAGCACGATCCCTGCACGCTGGTAGATTAATTGACATATCCGACGAAAATGCGCGTCGGACAGCGCGAGGCGCTGTGTCATCTGTAACAATACTGACGTTTGCCCGGAGGGCAGAGATGATGTCATAGCGCCTTCTTAATCACATTCAAAGTACAACGGGCGCGCCCTGCGGCAGCGCCATGCTTCCCGTATTACACATTTTTTGCTTTTATCTATGCGAACCAGACGAAAGGGATCGGCGGGTTCGCAAATTAATCGAGAACCGACAGCGCACGTCGATCAGAAGGTTTCCCAGTTCGCATCATCCCCGGCGGCTAAGGGCCGCGGCGTATTGCCGGACTGAGCGTCCGCTGATAAACGCATCTCAGGTTTATTTACCGCCAGCGGTCGCGATGCCAGGCGGAAAGCCGATACCGCCTGGGTCAGACGGCTGGCCTGCTCTTCCAGCGCGGCGGCGGCCGCTGCGGATTCCTGAACCAGCGAGGCGTTCTGTTGCGTTACGCGATCCATTTCGGAAACGGCCAAAGCGACCTGATCGATACCCCGGCTTTGCTCATCCGAGGCGGAGGTGATTTCGCCCATGATATCCGTGACGCGCGTAACGGCATTGACGATGTCAGTCATGGTTTCCCCGGCGCTTTCCACCAGCACTGAACCGGTATCGACACGCGAGACGGAATCTTCAATCAACGCTTTTATTTCTTTCGCCGCCTGGGCGCTGCGGCTGGCCAGATTACGCACCTCGCCTGCCACGACCGCAAAACCGCGCCCCTGCTCTCCCGCGCGCGCCGCTTCTACCGCCGCGTTCAGCGCCAGAATGTTAGTCTGGAAGGCAATACCGTCGATAACGCTGATAATGTCAGCGATTTTTTTCGAACTGTCGGCAATTTCGTGCATAGTGTTTACTACGCCGTCGACCACTTTGCCGCCATGACGCGCGGTCTCGGAGGCGCTTTGCGCCAGTTGCGAAGCCTGACGGGCATTATCGGCGTTTTGCTTCACGGTGGCCGTCAGTTGTTCCATGCTGGCCGCCGTCTCCTCCAGAGCGGAGGCTTGTTGTTCGGTACGGGAAGAGAGGTCGGTATTACCGGCGGCAATTTCACTGGTGCCGGAATAAATCGCATCCGAACCTTCACGAACCTGCGTCACGGTGTCAATCAGCGAGCGTTGCATATGTTCAACCGTTCCCGCCAGTTCGCCAATTTCATTACGTCCTGAGACGGTGAGCGTTTTCGTCAGATCGCCGCTGGCAATTTCACGGATATGAGTAATCACTCGCGCTAATGGGTTAAGCAAGGCATGACGAATGCCGAACCAAACCACCATCAAAATCAGCACCAGCACGACCGCAAGCCCCCCCAGTTGCCATTGCGCAAAACGGTAGTCATGAGCGCTTTGATCAAATGTCTGGCGGTACAGGTTTTCGCTCACCCGGGCGTAATTGCCCAGCGCCTCGCCCAACGCGTTTTGCATTCCCTGGGTTGGCTGGGCGAAGTAGGCATCCATATTGCCATTGTCCAGAAACTGAATAAGTTCGGCTAATGCGGCCTGATAGCGCTGATATTTTTCATCGACGTTCGCGCTGGCCTCCGCCATCGCTGGCAATGGCGTCATGTTTTTGAAATTGGCGTAGTGCGCCGCCGCCTGTGCGAGGGTCGTTTTTGCATTCTGGAGTAAATCCGTTTTGGCGCTGCTCTGCTGGTTAGAAGCGTCCATCATCATGCGTGCGGCGGAGCGGCTCAGGTTAATGCGCGTTTGCAGCATTAAGTCCCATGTCGACGTGAGTTCGCTTTGTTGCTGACGTAATTCGTTAGAAATAACAAAACCTTGCTGGTTATGCTGTAGTGAAGAAAACAGCAAACCACCGGAAACAAGCTGTAGCAGTGCGAAAACCCCCAGCACCATCATCAGCATTGTGACAACGCGGATACGGTTAAACATAAGGCACCTTCCTGATAACGAGTTATCAACGTTATCGGCACCTGCGGTGATAACTTTACTTTTGCAAAAAGGAAATACGCTGTTCCGGAAGACGATATTGACAATAACAGTGTCGCAGCGGCGATATCGGCGCAAAATGCAGGGGCTGGGCGCGGGCGATGAACAGGCACTCTCACCGCTGGCGGAAGCATAACGGTGAATATTGCCGGATGGCGCGACGCCATCCGGCAACGTTATTACGCGACGTGTGATGCTGCGATATCCAGCAGCGCCATCTCTTCGCTGTTAAGCAGTTTTTCGATATTCACCAGAATCAGCATACGCTCGCCGAGCGCGCCCAATCCCGTCAAATATTCTGTTGACAAGGTCACGGCAAATTCTGGCGCCGGACGGATCTGTTCCGCCGTTAACGACAGTACGTCAGACACGCCGTCTACCACTATCCCGACGACACGTTGCCCCAGATTCAGTACGATCACTACCGTATTGTCATCATACTCAACGTCGCCTTCGCAGAATTTCACGCGCAGATCGACAATGGGTACAATCACGCCGCGCAGGTTAGTCACCCCTTTTATAAAGGCCGGTGTATTGGCGATGCGCGTCACCTGGTCATAGCCACGGATCTCCTGCACTTTCAGGATATCGATGCCGTACTCTTCATTTCCCAGTGTAAACACCAGGAATTCCTGACCTGACGGCTCGCCGGCCAGTTTGCTTACATTACTCATACCGGTCATATTATTCCCTTCTCACTCAATCAGGCGGCTGTGATCGCCATACGTTGTTCGCGGTTTAAACCCTGCAATGCGGAAACATCAACAATCAGCGCGACGCTGCCGTCGCCCAGGATCGTCGCGGCGGAAATCCCCGGTACCTTGCGATAATTGCTTTCCAGATTTTTGACCACCACCTGGTGCTGACCGATGAGCTGATCGACCAGCAGCGCGTAACGGCGTCCCGCGCTTTGCAGGATCACAACAATGCCCTGCGTGGCTTCGGTTTTCGCCCCGTCCACGTCAAACACTTTCCACAATTCGACCAGCGGCAAATACTCGCCGCGAACTTCCAGAACCCGTTCGCCGCCCGCCAGCGGATGAAGATCCTCTTCACGCGGTTGCAGCGACTCCATCACCGCATTCAACGGCAGGATAAAAACTTCCCCCGCCACGCGAACCGACATCCCATCGAGGATGGCCAGCGTCAGCGGCAGCAGAATACGAATCGTGGTGCCGGAGCCTTGTTTTGACTGGATCTCAACGTGACCGCCCATCTCCTGAATGTTACGTTTCACTACATCCATGCCAACGCCGCGACCGGAGACATCCGTGACCTGTTCCGCAGTTGAGAATCCCGGCGCGAAGATCAACATGCCTACTTCATCGTCGGTCATGTTTTCATTCACCGCCATCCCCTGCGACATGGCCTTCGCCAGGATACGCTCACGGTTAAGCCCCGCGCCGTCATCGGTCACTTCAATACAAATATTCCCGCCCTGATGTTCTGCGGAAAGGATCAGATTGCCGACAACATTTTTCCCCGCCTCAAGGCGTTTTTCCGGCATTTCAATCCCGTGGTCGAGACTGTTGCGCACCAGGTGCGTCAGCGGGTCGATAATGCGTTCGATCAGGCTTTTATCAAGTTCAGTGGAGCTCCCCACCAGCGTCAGCTCTACCTGCTTGCCCAGTTTGCCTGCTAAATCGCGTACCAGACGCGGGAAACGGCTGAAGACGTACTCCATAGGCATCATACGAATCGACATCACCGACTCTTGTAAGTCGCGGGCGTTACGTTGTAACTGACCCATACTGGTAATGAGATCGCCGTGGTTTACCGGGTCCAGCTCGTTAGAACGCTGGGCCAACATTGACTGGGTAATCACTAACTCGCCGACCAGGTTTATGAGCTGATCCACTTTCTCTACCGCCACGCGAATGCTGGTGGACTCGCGTTCACGCGCAGGTTTTTCGCGCCCCGCATGATGTTCATGGGCCGCGCTTTTGGCGGCTGGCGCAACAACTGCCGGAGGCGCTACCGGTGCTACCTCGGTTTTCTCTTGCGCTTTTTCAACCGGCGCGGCGACCACTTTTTCAAAAGCGATCTGATCGGCCTCAATGACAAAACAGAGCACCGCGACAATGTCATCTTCCGCGACGCTGCCATCCAGAGTTGCCGACAGTGAATCCGCCCCCTTAACGACATCCGTCAGAGTAGCCAGATTGCCCAACTCTTCTTCAAGCAGATCGACCTCATTGGCTTTCAACCGTGAAAGTACAATGCGCAGTTTACTCTCGTCACGAGGCGATTCGGTTTCGGCTACGCTCTCTTCCTGGATCGCCGCGCTTAGTGCCGCGGTTTCTACGACCGCCGGCGTGGTTTCGCCTTTCGCCTCCAGCGCCAACTGGCGTAGCGCATTGCAGATATATTCGAAGCTTGCGGCATCCGGCTCTTCGGAGTTTTTATAGGCGTCGAGCTGTTCCTGCATAATATCTTTCGTTTCCAAAAACAGGTTGATAATGTCGGTATTGAGCTGCATTTCACCGCGTCGGGCTTCATCCAGCAGGTTTTCCATTAAATGCGTGGTTTCCTGCAGAATAGTGAAGCCGAATGTGCCCGCGCCGCCTTTAATGGAGTGCGCCGCGCGAAAAATGGCGTTCAGTTGTTCAGCGTCCGGGGATTCCGGCACCAAATCCAGCAGATGCTGCTCCATATCAGCCAACAGCTCGTCAGCTTCATCAAAAAATGTCTGATAAAAATCGCTAATATCCATGCTCACGCTATCACCTCGGTTCCGCTTTTGGCGATGTGGGTACGCTTGCCGGCGGGGCTGCCGCAGGCTGTTGTAATACACTTACCGGCTCATTCTGGCTTTCAGCGTTTTCATGCAAAATGGCCTGTTCCGCCTGTTTGTTTAACACCAGCAGGCTTATACGGCGGTTGATGGCGTCATCAGGACCGCGATCGCTCAGCCGCATCGTGGCGGCCATGCCAACCACCCGTAATACTTTTCCGTTATCCAGCCCGCCAGCGACCAGTTCGCGACGCGAGGCATTGGCGCGATCGGCGGATAACTCCCAGTTGCTATAGCCTTTTTCGCCGTTCGCATAGGGAAAGTCATCGGTATGGCCGGCCAGGCTAATGCGATTAGGTATACCGTTTAATACTGGCGCAATCGCACGCAGGATATCGCGCATATACGGCTCAACTTCGGCGCTGCCGGTTTTAAACATCGGGCGGTTCTGGCTGTCGATAATCTGGATGCGCAACCCCTCCTGAACCAAATCAATTTTCAGATGCGGACGTAACGCGCGCAGTTTGGGATCGGATTCGATCAGTTGATCCAGATCGCCACGTAGTTTGTTTAAGCGACTCTGCTCCATCCGTTTTTTCAGCTCGTCGATATTCGGCTGCTTTTCCACTTCACCCTGCTGTTGGGTGTAATCATCGCCGCCGCCTGGTATCGGGCTCTCGCTATTGGCAATCCGATTTCCCCCCGTTACCGCGGTGGCCAACGGCGTACGAAAATATTCGGCAATCTGAATTAATTCTTTAGGGCTGGAGATGGAAATCAGCCACATCACCAGAAAAAAAGCCATCATCGCCGTCATAAAATCGGCGTAGGCAATTTTCCAGGAACCGTGCGCCCCGCCGCCGTGCGGTTTGTGCCTGCGGCGTTTTACGACGACAATGGGATGAGCCTGATTTTTCATGCTTCCTCAGTCGTCTGCTGCTGGTTTGGGTTTCTCACTGCGCGAACGTGTTCTTCCAACTCAATAAATGATGGACGCTCACTGGAATAAAGCGTTTTACGTCCAAATTCCACGGCAATCGGCGGCGCATAGCCGTTCAGATTAGACAGCAGTGTAATTTTTACGCACTGCATCATCTTGGTGGTTTCGGCGCTCTTCTGGCGCAAAACGGTCGCTAACGGTGAAATGAATCCATAAGCCAGTAAAATACCGAGGAACGTACCTACCATGGCATGGGCAATCAGCGCCCCCAACTCCGCTGCCGGACGATCGGCTGAAGCCAGAGCGTGAACCACCCCCATTACCGCCGCGACGATACCAAAGGCAGGCAGCGAATCCCCCACCATCGCCAGACTGTTGGCCGGGACTTCCGCCTCGCTTTCATGGGTTTCAATCTCTTCATCCATCAACGCTTCAATTTCGAACGTATTCATGTTGCCGCTGATGATCAGGCGCAGATAATCGACAATAAAATCAAGCATTACCGCATCGGCCAGAATACGCGGATAACTGGCGAAGATTTCACTCTCTTTCGGATTTTCAATATCGCGTTCAAGGGAGAACATCCCCTGCTGGCGTGATTTGGCCATCAGGCGATAGAGCAACGCCAGCAAATCCATGTACATAGATTTTGTGTATTTCGAACGACGAAATAACAACGGGATCGCTTTCATCGTGCCTTTGATGGCCTTCCCGTTGTTGCCGACAATGAACGCCCCTATCCCCGCGCCGCCAATGATGACCAGTTCAGCAGGTTGATAGAGTGCCCCAAGGTGTCCGCCGGTCATGACATAACCGCCGAAAACTGTACCGATAACCACCAGGTAACCTAATAAGATAAGCACGACATCATCCTTCCGCTGTTGACTATGACAGGATGCGCAGTCGGGCGATTAACGCGAAGGCAAGGCAAAAAAAAGCAGCGGTAATGACTTACCGCTGCTGGAGTGTTTGTCCACACCGTTTCGGTTAAACAGCCTGTTCGATCTGTTCATCCAGCAGTTGTGGAATAATATCGGCAGCATCTCGGGAAAGTTTACGTCTTTTTACTGCGCGGGATGGCGGCTGGCATAAACTACACGCAAAGCTGCCTACGGGCTGATGCGCATGGGTAATAAAGTTCCCACCGCAGCAGTTACAGCTCGACAATTCAAGCAACCCACTTTCAACAAAACGCACCAGCGTCCATGCGCGAGTCAGCGCCAACAACGGCCCTTCAGGCGGTTGCGGACACTGCTCAAGATAAAGCCGATAAGCTTTAATCACCGCATCCACACCGCTGCATAAGCCGGTCTTCAGTAAAAATTGCCAGGCGTTGCAGAACATGGAGGCATGAATATTTTGCTCCCAGGTCATAAACCAGTCTGTCGAAAATGGCAGCATCCCTTTAGGCGGCGGGCTACCGCGTAATTCTTTGTACAGCCTGATGAGGCGACCACGGCTGAGCTGTGTTTCGCTTTCCAGCATTTGTAGACGAGCGCCAAGATTAATCAACTCCATCGCCAACTGGATATCGCGAGCTTCCTGAACAATGCTTTTTTCACTCATTATCATGCCCTTTTCTTACGCGCCGTATCGTCCACTTCATTGAGCAGACGCGTTGAAAGCATGATACCTGTGTGAATCTGCTGTAAGTCATCGACGCGCGAATCCTGAGTCAAACGGGTGATCGTCTGATGATCGTCAAACCGGAAATGACAAACTAACTGGTTCGTCTCCGCCAGTTTGACCATCTGCGGTAGGGTCAACGCGCCCAGTGTGTTTGCCATCTCTTCGTTGATACCGAGGCGGAACATCGCAGATGCTTTGTCCTGGACGATCAAACGCTGTGCAAGGAGTAAATATGACAAATTGATGTCATAAATGTGTTTTAGCAACTCGGATGTATGCATTGTTCCCATCCAGAATAACCAACTTTATTTTTGTGCGACGTAGCCGCACCCCGTGATGTCGCCGGGAAGGCCCGGTAAAAGAAGCAAAAAGGTCAAATGCATAGCAGCGCTCAGACATTGTGGACATTGTGACGTATAACGCAGCTTCCCACTGAGATTCGCCTTACACGTTTACATCAATTTTTACAAATGCCTAAGATTTTTCCTAATTCGACGCAACTCTACTCGTCAGCTTCGTGACATACAACGGAGCGGGACGGCGATTTTAGAAAATATGTGATGTAGATCACATATTTTAACGGAATACTTACGATAAAACCATCAGCATGGCTTTTACTTTGTTTAATTAATAACCTAATGTTCACTTTTTCTATTCCACACTGCTGAATAGGGGTACGTCAACACCAAATTCTTTTTTGTTTCTCTCTGTTAAAATAACGCCAGGATAATAGATAACAGGCTATTATTTCTATTTTAGAAACGATTTTATTTTACCTTTAGTAAACAGTGGCTTAAATATTAAACGTTATTAATTAATCTCGTCACAGCATACGCCCTCCGCTGTTAAAAATAAGCTCATTTGATTTAACTTTTAGCTTTCATTGTTCACCCGTTTAAATGAAGCATCCTGGTGGTGTGTAAAAAGTGTCTTATGCCACGATTCTTTACATAAGAATAATTAATGATTAATTATGATGTCCTTCACATTAATGTGGCATTAGCGCATTGCAGAAATGCGATAAACAGAGTAAAGCTAAAGCACAATCTCATATTCTTGCAATCAAGGAGCGAGTTATGAGCTACACCCATATTCTTGTCGCCGTTGCCGTCACCCCGGAAAGTCACCAGCTACTGGCTAAAGCGGTCTCTATCGCCCGCCCTGTCCAGGCGAAAGTAAGCCTGATTACTCTCGCTTCCGATCCTGAACTGTATAACCAGTTCGCCGCGCCCATGATGGAGGATTTACGCGCGGTTATGCATGAGGAAACCGAGAATTTTCTTAAGATGCTGGGGGAAAAGGCGGATTATCCGATTGAACAAACTTTCATCGCATCAGGTGAGTTAAGCCAGCATATTTTGGCTGTGTGCCGCAAACACCATGTTGATCTGGTCATTTGCGGCAACCATAACCACAGTTTCTTTTCGCGCGCATCCTGCTCGGCAAAAAGTGTCGTCAGCGCCAGCCAGGTAGATGTGTTGTTGGTACCGTTAGCGGGCGACTAGTCGCCGCTCGCGATATTTCAGGCCAGCTTAGGGAACGTTGCCACGTTGTTCTGCTGCTGACGCTCAGGGCTACGCGGCGTGACCTCCTTTAGGTCATGAATAAAACGCTCCTGCCAGCGGTTAATGTCATTTTTAACGATCACGTCCAGCATTTCCGCATGGCGCGAAATACGCTCGGCAAGGGGCATCGTTAACGCGCGATTGAGCGCCGCCGCCACGTCATCCCGATCGTAAGGATTGACGATTAACGCCGACGTCAGTTCATTCGCCGCGCCGGCAAACTGTGACAATACCAATACGCCAGGATTAGCGGGGTCCTGCGCGGCGACAAACTCTTTCGCCACCAGGTTCATCCCGTCACGCAACGGGGTGACGAGCCCGACGTCTGAATAACGGAATATCTTCATTAACAGTTTACGGTCGAAATGCTGATTCAGATAATAGAGCGGCGTCCAGCCCAATTGTCCATATTTCCCATTAATCCGGCCTGCTTCCGTCTCAAGCTGGTGGCGAATATCCTGATATGCCTGTACTTCGCCGCGTGACGTAGGCGCAATTTGGGTATAACGAATTTTTCCCCGATGCTGCGGGTAGTTTTCCAGTAGCGCTTCATACGCCAGAAAACGTTCCGGCAGCCCTTTCGAATAATCCAGCCGCTCAACGGAAAAAATATTCTTCACATTTTTCAGTTCCGCCTTGAGCTGCGCCAGTTTAGGCGGCAACGGCCCGGCAGCCTGCAGAGCAATCTCATCGGGCTCAATACCGATGGGATACACTTCTGTCTGGAAGTCTTTACCCCACGCGATATGCTGCTTGCCGCTGCGAGTCGTGACTCGCGTTTGACTCGAAAGGCTATCCAGAAAAGCCAGGCGATCATTTTCGGTCTGGAACCCTAGCAGATCAAAGTCACACAACTGCTCCAGCAGTTCATCATGCGGCGGTAAAGCGTTAAAAATCTCCGGGGTCGGGAATGGAATATGCAGGAAAAAACCAATTCGGTTGTTCACGCCGCGTTTACGCAGCTCGCTGGCGAACGGTAACAGGTGGTAGTCATGCACCCAAATGATGTCGTTCTCTTTAATGAGGGGCAATAACTTATCCGCTAATAACGCATTCACCCGCATATAGCCTTCCCATGCAGGACGCTGAAACTGTACCAGGTCCAGACGATAGTGGAACGCAGGCCAGAGAACCGCATTGGAAAATTGACAGTAATAATCTTCGTAATCTTGTTCACTCAGGTTAAACGATGCCCAGGTAATATTACCTTTTGTCACCTTTTTTAATGGCTCATCCTCGTTACCTGTCTCGCCACTCCAGCCGAACCACAACCCGCCAGCCGCTTTTAGCGCGCCAAGCACGCCAACGGCGAGGCCGCCGGCGCCGCCTTTATTATCCGGGGGGGCAATTCGATTAGATACTACGACTAAACGACTCATAGCCATCTCTCCTGTTATTCATTACTTGTTGTTCTTGTTGTGGATAATTGATTTGCTCCAGCCAGCGCCAGACATCGGGTACGCTTTCCAGCCGCCATGCCGCCTGGGTTGCCCCGACGCCCACTTTTACGGAAATTCCGCCAGCGTGATTCACCACGCCAAAGCCAGCCTCATCGGTCAAATCGTCGCCCACAAAAACGGGAATCCGTCCCGCAAAGGGCGCCTCCTGCATAAAGGCGGCAATCGCTTCGCCTTTATTAGTTCCCTTAGGTTTGATTTCCACAACACATTTACCAGGCTGCAACGCCAGTTGCGGCCAGTGCTGCGTAACGTGTTGCGCAAGCGCCAACAGCGCCGCTTCATGTTCCGGAGCCTGACGGTAGTGCAGCGCAAACGCCATCCCCTTCGTCTCCAGCTCCGTTCCGGGCAGCGCTACAAGCGTCGAACGTAATAACGCCTCCACCTCACGGACTACCGCTTCAGGAAGGCGCACGATATGGGTTTTACCATTGATGTCACGACGCTCTGCCCCGTGAACGCCAGCGAGCGGAAAGCGAAAAGGCTTCGCCAAAGCATCCAGCTCAGTCATTGAACGCCCTGAAATCAATGCCAGTGCCCCTGCGTTGTGCGCCGCGAGACGGTCTAACAACTGAAGGATTTTATGCGGTACCACTACCTGATCGGGATGAGGCTTTATCTCTGCCAATGTGCCATCAAGGTCAAAAAAATACGCATAGTTCGCAGTGAGTTCGGGGGATACGGTTAACGGTTCTGCCACCCTGGTCTCCTCCTTATCATCATATTGAGACTCACAAACGGTCTCATTAGTCATGTAAGTATAGACAGTGTGACGCTGCTCGCCATTTAGAAAGACCATCGCCAGCCGGGGTAGCGGCTGGCGATGACGTGAAGCTATACTGTTTAGTTGAGTGTTAATTCATCAAATCATACGCTTCGCTTTTTACTTATAATGGTCGAAGATAACTGTTGTCAGAAGGATTCAGCCGCGAACCACGTACTGTGCAAAAGGTGAAATGTTGAGCAGGTTCATCGCGTTCTCCACCGTTCCTGATATCAGTACGCTCGCCACCACATATGAGATTTTTCCGAGGCCGCCTCTCAGGAAAACGCCCCCTAAGACACACGCAGAAATAACGATTAACTCATAACCCAGGGAATTCATTGACCAGCATGACATAACCCAGAGCGAATTCATCAGCCAAAAGGCAGAAAAGCCAGCACATTAATCCATAACATCAGCCAGCTAATCCTTATGGCCCTGGGTGAATAACGATTACCAGGGATAATAGATATGTTCAGCCTGTTCGCGAACCGGCGCATCGTCTCCCAGCAGTCTGGCGGAAAGGGTTAGCGCGAAATCAAAGACATGACCCAAGCCTTTGCCGCTAATTAAATTACCATCTTCAACAACGGGCGCATCCACATAGACACCTTCTGGAACCGCTTTCCACAGGTCGCCGGAACAGACATAACGACGCCCCTTCAGCAATCCGTGAGCACCCAGCACCCTTGCCGCCGCGGAACAGATAGGACAAATAAATTTGCCTGCCGCATCATGACGCGCAACGAAAGCGATCACCGCCGGATTAGCCGCCAGATTAGCGCTCCCCTGCGGACCGCCCGGCAGCACTACCGCATCGAAAAGCGCCTGCTGGCGTTCACTCAGCGTACTGTCCGCAACCATAGGAATATCATGGTAACTCACCACCGCCCGTGATTCAGCACACGCCAGCGTTTCGACATCGATATGCAAACGTCGCAGAATATCAAGAGTAACAATGGCCTCTGCTTCTTCAAATCCTGGCGCCAACAGCACCGCGACCTTTTTCATTGACTGCTCCTTGTTAACGAGTCACCCATCAAAACTGCGCTCAACCAAATAACGTGCTCGTATGATTAATGACATTAAAAATGATCTACCGCAGAATCGGCTAGTTTATAAAAACAGGCATATTTGCTCTCAACCGTTTATGCGTGTGATATCCAGACTGGCTAATGTTTATTTTATTGAAATTACCATACTTGAAAGGCTTAACCCATGATCTGAAACAACGTTTCATAAATTACAAATCTATATAATATCATTTAACTTTCAAATGGTTGTAACTGCTCCACACCAAAAATCATTACACCTGAAAAAATCACACCGCTAAAAATGTAAAAAAAGATAAACAATTGCATTTAAGGATTTTCTTATTTTTATTGACGCGCTATTCTCATTACCGATCGATAAACAGGAAATGAGATCGCATAAGGGACTGGCGGAACGGAGTTCTTCTGCTAAGAGTATTTATTGTGCATAGAGGTAAGAATGTGACAACGGCCCGTTGCATTCTCGTCTGTCATGCACATCAACACTTTCTGGAAATAAGGATATTGTTATGGCAGCTGTAGGAATGGTTCAAAAGCTCAACACGCCAATGAACCTTGAGTTTTACGCATCAAATCTTTACCTCCATCTAAGCGAATGGTGTTCTGAACACAGTTTAACAGGCACCGCCACCTTTCTTCGTACCCAGGCGCAAGGCAACGTGACGCAAATGATGCGCATGTTTAATTTTATGAAAAACGCCGGCGCCACCCCTATCGTTAAAGCCATTGACGTTCCGGGTGAAGAGCTCTGCTCTCTGGAAGAATTGTTCCAGAAAACCCTGGAGGATTATCAGCAACGCGCCAGCACGCTGTCGCGTCTGGCAGATGAAGCGAAAGCGCTGAATGATGCCTCAACGCTCGATTTTCTCCATACCCTGGAAAAAGAGCAGCAGCAGGATGGCGTACTTTTACAAACTATTCTCGAAGAAGTTCGCAGCGCTAAACGAGCAGGGTTATGCCTGGCGCAAACCGATCAGCATCTCCTTAACGTCGTGACCTATCAGCATCACTGATAGCGGCACCCCGAGCGACAATATTGAGACGTTATTAGCCGGATAGCAACGCGAAGCAGCTTATCCGGCCTACACCGTTTCTGATCTGTTTGCCAGAGGTGGTGCCTGTCGCTACTGGCGTATTATCGGCACATCATGCCAGCCGACAGGCGCGAAACGTCTCTGTCTTGTCCACGCATTACCTCAGCATCTCACGTACAAACGCTTCTATTTCTTTATTCTGGCCGTTTTCAAACAAACATTGCTGGAAACGCGGCCCTGAAACCGCCGTTTTAACCAGTTCAGGATCGATAGCCCGTAGTGTATCCAGATAATTCTCTTTGACGACCGCGGCCTTAACCTGGTTCAAAATGCCCGCATTGCGTACCTGCGGCGCTTTGCGCTCAGGCGGATACCCCTCGCCTTTACGCCCGGTAAACGCTTTTTCAAAGATGAAACGCACGTTCAGCTCAGCGCCCCAGCCAAAGCCTTTCGCAAATGGCAGGGACAACGCATTGCCGTTGTTGATCTGCGCAAACAGAAAAGCATCTGCCGGATCGATGCAATAGCCACAAATGACACCTGGATGAATATTTAACGACATCAGCGCGCCCTGCCCGGTGCCACAGCCAGTAACCACAAAATCAACCGCGTTTGCATTAAGCAAAATACTCGCCATGATGCCTAAATGAATGTACGTCAGGTGATGGTCATTTTCGTCGCACATGCCGACGTTAAAAACGGGAAATCCCTTTTCATTGGCGACGGCGCTAAGTTCGTTATAAATGATGGCATTTTTGCTGGCCTGGCTATTTTCCATCATCAGTGCAATTTTCATCGTGTTCCTCCTGAATGCAAACGGTCGCGTCTGCGTAAATCATGACGTTTTGCCCACACTACACAATTAAGAACACGCATTCAAATTTAATGAAACTAAGTTTCATTAAATGAAGAGACGCTCACACATTTTCTGTTCCCGCTGTAAACCTCCTGCCGTTACCTTTAATCAAGGCGAATCCGTAAGTTATTCCAGCCATTGACGGTGCAAGACACGAGGTAGCATGGTCTGATACCGAATTGTCGGAGCGATTTTATGAAGCCTCTTATTTTTACTCTTTCACTGCTAGCCCTGACGGGATGCACCATTACTCGACAAGCGCAGGTCAGCGAAGCCAGCCCGATAAGCGGCATCGTGCGCCTGACGTATAACCAGCCGCTATTTTTTACTTCACGGACAGATGACTATGTATCTCACGGGACCGCAACACGCGAATGCCAGCAGATGGGCTATGCCGATGCCGTTTCGTTTGGTCAGCCGGTAGGAACCTGTAGCATTTATGCGGGCTCGTTGTGTCTGAACACCCGATTTACCCTCTCCTGGCAGTGCCGGGGCGTTGCCGTCCCGCAAATTATGCCGCTTTATTATTAAGGCGGCTGGCTTAACGCCGACACCATGTACAATGGAGGAGAGTGCAGGGTCGCTATTGCCAGCATGAAGATGCTGGCTTTCCTTTATTTTTATACCCTATACACTGGCGTTAATGCGTTTTATTCCCATTCGTATTTTTAATAATTAAATTTAATATTTTACCTTTTGCAAATAATAAAATAACAAATTATAGTGGCGCCACATTACTGTATATCTTTTGCTATTTGTGGAGCGGAACCATGCTGAAAACAGAAATGATCGACAAACTGAATGAGCAAATGAATCTGGAGTTGTACTCCTCCCTGCTCTATCAACAAATGAGCGCGTGGTGCAGCTATCACAGTTTTGAAGGCGCGGCCGCATTTCTTCGTCGCCATGCGCAAGAAGAGATGACGCATATGCAGCGCCTGTTTGACTACCTTACCGATACCGGAAGCCTGCCGCGCATTAATACCGTTTCTTCGCCCTTCGCTGAGTACACCTCACTGGATGAACTGTTCCGCGCGACCTATGAGCATGAGCAGCTTATTACGCAAAAAATTAATGAACTGGCTCATGCCGCAATGACCAGCCAGGATTATCCGACATTTAATTTCTTGCAGTGGTATGTGGCAGAACAGCATGAAGAAGAAAAACTGTTCAAATCTATTATTGATAAATTAACGCTGGCGGGAAAAAGCGGCGAAGGGCTTTATTTCATTGATAAAGAACTCTCCACCCTGGATACGCAAAATTAATCCAGCAAGTCCTTACACGGTGAGACGCGCTCTCACCGTGGCGTATTAATGGCGGCAGATTTTACTCTCATGCGTTGAAAAACCGTCCTCCACGGCAATAAACTTTCCTTTCGCCGCCAGAAACGCGACCAGTTCCGCCGCCGTCATATCTGACGCTGAACAGGTGTGAAATCGTGCCCGCTCGCCAAAGCGCGCTTTTATTGCCGCCTCCAGCGAGGTATGCGTGTACTGCTCGCCAGACTCAATCATCATGTTGAGTACTTCGTGACCGTGAATAGAATCCATAACCCCTCCTGAATAAAACTCGTAGCCTAATGTGTCCTTGTGCGAGCGACTTTGCGCTAGCGCAGGTTTGCGGCGGTTGTCCGCGTCTCCTCCCATATTCGTTTTTATGCCCGGAACTGTAAATTTTACAGTACACACATTGTAACGACCATTTGACGAAAATAGCGTAATGCCTTACCCTGCGCCGCGGATATCACCGTTCTTTGTTACCGGGGTAGTAGAAAGCGTGAAAAACAGAACTCTGGGCAGTATTTTTATCGTGGCAGGCACCACTATCGGCGCCGGGATGCTGGCAATGCCGCTGGCAGCGGCTGGCGTTGGTTTCAGCGTCACGCTGGGATTGTTGATTGGCCTGTGGGCGCTGATGTGTTATACCGCGCTACTATTACTGGAGGTATATCAACACGTTCCGGCGGATACCGGACTGGGCTCGTTGGCAAAACGCTATCTTGGACGTTACGGACAGTGGCTTACGGGATTCAGTATGATGTTCTTAATGTATGCGCTCACCGCCGCCTACATTTCCGGAGCCGGAGAATTACTGGCATCCAGTATTAATAACTGGCTTGGCGCCACGCTCTCGCCCGCTGCCGGAGTACTGCTGTTCACCTTTGTTGCCGGTGGGGTGGTATGTGTGGGCACCTCGCTGGTCGACCTTTTTAACCGCTTCCTGTTTAGCGCAAAGATCATTTTTCTGGTCATCATGCTTGCGTTGCTCACGCCACATATTCATAAAGTAAATCTTCTTACGCTTCCTTTACAGCAGGGGCTGGCGTTATCCGCCATACCGGTCATTTTCACCTCGTTTGGTTTTCACGGAAGCGTGCCGAGTATTGTGAGTTATATGAACGGCAACATTCGCCGGCTGCGTTGGGTCTTTATGACGGGTAGCGCCATTCCGCTAGTGGCCTATATTTTTTGGCAGCTCGCCACGCTGGGAAGTATCGACTCGCCGACATTCAGAGGGCTACTGGCCAGCCATGCCGGGTTAAATGGCCTGCTGCAGGCGCTCAGAGAAGTGGTCGCTTCGCCACATGTCGAACTGGCGGTCCACCTGTTCGCCGATCTGGCGCTGGCGACCTCTTTTCTGGGCGTAGCGCTAGGATTATTTGATTACCTGGCCGATCTATTCCAGCGCCGCAGTACGGTGTCCGGACGCCTGCAAACCGGGCTGATTACCTTTCTGCCGCCGCTGGCGTTTGCGCTTTTCTACCCACGTGGATTTGTGATGGCATTAGGCTATGCCGGCGTAGCGCTGGCAGTGCTGGCACTGCTCATCCCTGCCATGCTGGTCTGGCAGTGCCGTAAACAGATCCCTCAGGCGGGCTATCGTGTGGCAGGCGGCACCCCAGCGCTGGCGCTGGTGTTTATCTGCGGCATTATCGTGATTGGCGTCCAGTTTTCGATCGCTCTGGGGTTCCTGCCCGATCCAGGTTAACGCCAGGCAAAGATTACCGGGCCCGGACACCGTCCAGGCTCGATAATCATCACGCTATGGCCGTTTACGAGCCATTAATGCAGGCAGCACTGCTTAAATTTTTTGCCGCTCCCGCATGGACAAGGATCGTTACGCCCCACTTTCACCTCTGCTTTTATCGGCATCTGTAGCGGCGTCGTGTGCGGATGCGCCATCCACCAGGCATGCAGCTCAAGCGCCGCGCTACGGATAGCGTCAACGCTTTTATCGAACGCTTCCGGGCTCATTTTATCCAACAGCGCAAAGTTTTCTTCCGTGCCGTGTAAGGCAATCGCTTCCAGCGCCGGTTTTAGCGTATCCGGCAAGTCAGACCAGTCGGACAGCGACACTCCGCGCATGTAACCAAAGCACCATTCTTCAACAATCGTTAATTCATGGCCATCAACTTCTCGCAGGCCAAACAGCGGCTCGAACTGTTCTGGATAGTCTTCAAGCCGGGCGGCTGTGTCCGCCATGTGCTGGAACACCAGATCCATAAATCGCGTCATTTCTTTTTCAGATGTCCAGCGCGGTACGTACGCGGGTCCCCCCCATATCGCGACCAGCCACTGTTCCGGCTCGATGGGACGCGGAGAACTTAGTACCGCAGTAATCAGACCGTCCAGCTCCGCGACATCCAAAATGGCCTGATCGGTATTGTATTTCGTCAGCACATCATCCAGCCATTCCAGCTCGTTCTCGTTTAATGGTTCCATTTTCATAATGCTTTTCCTCAGTGATGACTTCCGCCTGTAGGCCTCTTACATTGCAGCGGATAAAAATAATTTTTTTGCAGGCAGTTTGGATGGCAACCATCAGGGGCCAGATTAACACGAAATGAGGAGGATTCCGGAAGTTAACGCACAAAAGGAGGATCAGGGCGCAGATTTTCCGCCAGGAAGCGCTCGCCCCACACAAAAGCGAGAGATAGGTTTCTCGCTATATTATACTCATGCTAACTTATACCACCGCCGCGGACAGATAAAACCGCCCTCTCAAATAGAGCTTATTTTCAGTAAAAAAGTGTTTAATGAGTTCGTCTACCGCTTCTCTGTCAGCAGAAAAGGTTATTTCCATAAACAGCGTATCGTACCCTATTTTGATATTTTTTTTCTTACAGTAAACACGGATCTCATCCTGCACACTCAGCAACGGCAGGCTAAATGTGTATAGCGGTTGCGGTTCTTTTTTCGCCGCTTTCTCAAAAACTTTAGTGACCAGATCCCCAAGATCGCGCTCCGACCGGGCACCGTTATTAAAATGCAATAAATTACGTCTTTTTACCACCCAGCCTCCAGCCAGATACCGCCAACAATAACTCTCACTTCAATGTGTGAGGCACATAATCACATCCAGAATCAGCTCCAGATAGTATTTCAAATAAACAGCCCGCACTATAGCGCATACTTTTTTCAGACACAGTTTACAGGGATACTCTCTTTATATCCACGCGCACGGTTGCCTTAATCATGTCTTCCGCGATAACACAGTTTGTCAACCTATTCTATATAACCAAGCTTAAACAGAACCTTACCAGCCAGCGATATCAGCTCAGGATTTTCAGGATAAAAACGCAGTAACGGCAAAAATACCGCCTCACCGATAATGCTCCGGCTATTAGCATGGTTTGGGCGCAATCCCCAGATATTCTGATAAGTCATCGGCACGACCTGCCCATTCATGGTTGTGTTACCGATATACAGCATAATATGCCCTGGAATATAGACCAGCGTAGTAAACGGTTTTCCGTATCTGGTGAGATAATCGATCCGCATTTGGGGATTTTTATGACTAAGATCGACCACCCGCCCAGCAGCCTCTACCTGCGCGGATGAATGTCTGGGCAGGAATATGCCAAACGGCATTAACAGGCTGCGGACTTCGGCTGAACAATCATTATAAAAGTTAAAATTTCCCCAACCGTAGGGGGCGCCGTGCATTGCTTTCATTAGCACGGCGATATTTTCCGGCGCCATTTTCCACGGCATAGCCGTAAACTCGTTACCGCTTAGCCAGACCCAATGGATAAACGCACGACCATTGCTGTCGCGAACTGGCGCCGCAATCAGGAACTGGCCCGCCCGTTGATGTCGGAACGGTAAAATAGTGCCCGGTCGCCCGGTGAAATAATAGACGCCTGCGGCATGGACAGAAACCGGCGCGTTGATAAATGCCCCCAGTTGCTTATGAGCAAGCAAAACCCACTGTGTTATAAATTTCTGATCCGTACTGGCAATATCTTCACTATGAACCCAGCCAGTTACCGCTGGTGAAACGACATATTGCCAGCGTTGGTCTTTGCTCTTCGTCAGCGTATAGACCGGCGTACCGGGACGCAGCGAAGACATTTGTAAATTATCAAACGGGTACCCCTCGCCCGCCTGACGGGGATCGTTAAAGAGCGGGTCGTCCGTTGGCAGCGCTCTGACTAAACTTTCCCTGACCATAATGCCTCGCCGGGAGGCATGATAGATATTGTCAATCTGCGTATCCGTATTCCCTCTAACCTCCTCTTTCCAGCGAGAGGTATAAAGTCTGAAGTTTTCCCCCCAATAAGCACTGCCGTCGCTAAGAAACTGCTTAATACTGGCATCCCGGGCCTGGGCTGCGTTTTTTTTCAGCAATGCGGTAATATAAAAACCATTCCACGGCGAGTGCGCTTCACTGTCCATTCCGAAATAATGAGATTTTAGTGCGCTAAAGTAGCGTTGTTGGGTAGCACTATCAATAACCGGAATAGTGTAATCAGCCGAGTCCGGAGGTATCCATTTATCAACCGACTGTGAATAATCCGCTAACGGAAAGCGTGTTTTTGTCGGGTCAATATAGCTCCCTGTGAGAATTTCATCTTTGGCTGTTGATCGGTAGGTCGTCTGGTGGCAAGCGGTGAGGCACAATGGTATCAATAAAACGGCCCAGGTTTTCTTTTGCATCATCATCTCCGTAAAGCGGGGAAAGCATAATATAGAGACTGACCAAAACCGCCATTCACGAAAACCCGAAATTATCTGTAGTTGACCTGTTATTAAGACAATATTGCAAAACGTGACTAAAGCATGATGCGGATCACATTACCTTATGATGAATATTAGTTCGCTATCTACCTTTAATTAAATTGTGCAGAAAATACCCCGGAACAGTTATATACTCGTTTAATTAGCATAAATACTCCACTGACCCGCCCCCGTTTTTTTCAGACAATACATACTGTAGCGCGTCAGTTCTACTTTTTTATATACTCTGCAAAGTCATTTTCATCGACGTAGCCAATAAAATTACGCGCATCACATGTCGAAGAGGAAAGCTCACCGGGAAGAGAGTAGGTTACGATTGCACTCTCAGGCTCATACAAAATAAAAAAAAGTAAAAAAGCGCAACCTACAATCCCAATATTAATGAAGCTAATAAATAATTTTGCATTATCGGTATATTTCACTGGCAGACCTACTCTCTTTAATAAAGCAGGCATAAAACATATCAGCATTTTTTATAGAGATTAATGGATTTTATCGGCTGATTTACCCGACGTTTAGTATTTACCAGCCATAAGTTCTTGCGGGTCGGTAGCACATAACTGCTGTACTGGCAGAAATGCCGCTACCGATGTTTTTTACTGTGTATCGCGCTGGAAAGTTCACGCTCGCGGTCGGCATACAAACTGAAGGCACAAAAAAACCACCCGTAGGTGGTTTCACGACACTGCTTATTGCTTTGATTATTCTTGTCTTTCCCATGGTACCCGGAGCGGGACTTGAACCCGCACAGCGCGAACGCCGAGGGATTTTAAATCCCTTGTGTCTACCGATTCCACCATCCGGGCTCGGGAAAAATTGGAGGCGCGTTCCGGAGTCGAACCGGACTAGACGGATTTGCAATCCGCTACATAACCGCTTTGTTAACGCGCCAAATTTTTTTTGCTTTTCAGCCAGCATCCGCTTTACGCCAATGCTTTTAAACTGGAGCGGGAAACGAGACTCGAACTCGCGACCCCGACCTTGGCAAGGTCGTGCTCTACCAACTGAGCTATTCCCGCAGTATCAAGCAACTTTGTTAATCACTTGATTTTGTTATCGTCTGGCAATCAGTGCTGCCGTTCGATGCGTTGCATTCTACTTACCTGACGCACTGAGTCAACGATATTTTTCGTCACTCACGATCGTTTGCTGAAATTTGCGGCGAAACGATCACTGATCAAGCAAATCTCCGCGTGCAGCGCTCAAATATTGCAACATGGACCACAACGTTAGTACCGCTGCGACAAAGAAAAGCGCGATCCCGGCATACTCTACCCAGATATTCGGACGCCACAAGAGCCACGCCAGCGCCACCATCTGTGCGGTAGTTTTGACTTTACCGATCCAGGAGACCGCTACACTACTGCGTTTGCCCAGCTCCGCCATCCATTCACGCAGAGCAGAGATAATAATTTCGCGGGCGATCATCGTCGCCGCAGGTAACGTCACCCACCAGCTATGATAATGCTCGGTGACCAGCACCATGGCGATCGCCACCAGCACCTTGTCGGCGACGGGGTCGAGGAAAGCGCCGAAACGCGTACTCTGGTTCCAGCGTCGCGCCAGAAAGCCGTCAAACCAGTCGGTAATCGCGGCAATACAGAAAATCAGCGCGCTGACCATCGGCGCCCAGGCGAACGGCAAATAAAACACCACGACAAAGAATGGAATCAGGATGACGCGAAACAGCGTGAGCAACGTAGGGATATTAAATTGCATAGTGACGGGTAACTATCTGTTGTCAGTGAAATTACCCCTATGTTGCTACAGTGGCCTCAATGTTTCAACGACCAGAAGATCTTTTCTGCCAGACCTTGCGAAATACCCGGCACTTTTGCAATTTCTTCTACGCTGGCGTTACGTAGCCCTTGCAAACCGCCCATATATTTCAACAGCATCTGGCGACGTTTAGGCCCAACGCCTTCAATAGTTTCCAGCGTACTGGTATTTTTAACCTTCGCGCGTTTTTTACGGTGCCCGCCGATCGCGTGATCGTGCGACTCATCGCGAATATGCTGAATAACATGCAGCGCCGGCGAGTCCGGCGGCAGGCTAAACCCCTCGCCTTCCGGTTCAAAAAAGAGTGTTTCCAGACCGGCCTTTCTGTCCGCGCCTTTGGCGACGCCAAGCAGCAAAGGGCGATGCTTATCCCAGGGGACATCCAGCTCAGCGAAAACGGCTTTCGCCTGGGCGAGCTGCCCTTTTCCGCCGTCGATCAGAATAACATCCGGAATCTTACTTTCTTCTATGGCCTTGCCATAACGCCGACGTAGCACCTGATTCATCGCCGCGTAGTCATCACCCGGCGTGATGCCCGCGATATTATAACGACGATACTCGGCGCGTAACGGCCCGTTAGCGTCAAATACCACACAGGATGCGACCGTTTGCTCCCCCATGGTATGGCTGATGTCAAAACACTCCATCCGCTTGATCGCAGGAAGTTTTAATACCGCCGCCAGCGCGGTCAAACGCTGCGTGATGGTGGACTGCTGCGAGAGTTTAGTGATTAAGGCCGTTGCCGCGTTGGTCCGCGCCAGCTTGAGATAACGGGCGCGATCGCCGCGCGGTTTTGTCTGGACATGAATACGCCGTCCGGCAAGTTCCGACAACGAATCGGCCAGCAGCGTTTTATCACTCAGATTAAAATCGAGCAGTATCTCGCCCGGTAGCGTGCGCATCTGGCTACCCTGCAGGTAAAACTGCCCGACAAAGGTTTCCACCACTTCGCCCAGTTCCGTACCGCCAGGTACTTTTGGAAAATAGCTGCGGCTGCCCAGCACCTTACCCTGGCGAATAAACAGCACATGCACACAGGCCATACCCGCATCAAAAGCCACGCCGATCACGTCGAGATCGTCGCCCGCATTGGAGACAAACTGTTTTTCCGTGACCCGGCGTACCGCCTGGATCTGATCGCGAATACGCGCCGCCTCTTCAAATGCCAGATCCTGGCTGGCCTTTTCCATCCGGGCAATCAGTTGTGTTAAGACCTGGTCGTCCTTGCCGGACAAAAACAACCGGACATACTCCACCTGTTGCGTGTACTCCTCCTCGCTGACCAGTCCTGCAACGCAGGGGCCTAAGCAGCGGCCAATCTGATATTGCAGGCAAGGACGCGAGCGGTTGCGATACACGCTGTTTTCGCACTGGCGGATAGGGAAAATTTTCTGTAACAGCGCCAGCGTTTCCCGCACGGCATAGCCATTAGGAAATGGGCCGAAGTACTCGCCTTTCGCATGTTTGGCGCCACGGTGCATCGCCAGACGCGGATGGGTATCGCCGCTCAGAAAAATAAAAGGATAGGATTTATCATCACGCAACAACACGTTGTAACGCGGTTGATACAACTTGATGTAATTATGCTCAAGCAGCAGCGCTTCCGTTTCGGTATGCGTTACCGTGACATCAATGTGTTGAATTTGCGCAACTAGCGCTTCGGTTTTACGCGAAGCCAGGTTGCTGCGAAAGTAGCTGGAAAGACGCTTTTTCAGGTCTTTTGCTTTACCGACATAGATAACCGTACCGCCGGCGTCATACATACGATAGACACCGGGTTGGCTGGTAACAGTTTTCAGGAACGCCTTTGCGTCAAATATTTCACTCACTGGCTTGTTAACGTCTCCGCATTACACAGGCCATGGCGGATTGCCAGGTGAGTCAGCTCAACATCACCATGAATGTTTAATTTACTGAACATACGATAGCGATAGCTGTTCACCGTTTTAGGACTGAGATTCAGCTGTTCTGAAATCTCATTGACCTTCTGACCCTTGGTGATCATCAGCATAATCTGCAACTCGCGTTCAGACAAACTGGCGAACGGCGTTTCCGTTTTTGCAGGCTCGATCTGACTGAGCGCCATCTGCTGAGCGATATCGGAGGCGATATAACGTTGTCCGGAATACACCGAACGAATAGCGCTCACCACCTCCTGAGGCGCAGCGCCTTTGCTGAGATAGCCAGCTGCGCCAGCCTGCATCACTTTGGCGGGCAACGGGTTCTCCGTATGGACGGTCAGCATGATCACTTTGATATCCGCTGTCGATCGGGCAATTTTACGCGTCGCCTCAAGGCCGCCAATACCGGGCATGTTCATATCCATCAGCACGACGTCAACGGCGTTAGTACGGCACCATTTTACCGCATCCTCTCCGCAGCACGCTTCACCGACAACTTTAATGCCCTTTATATCTTCAAGAATGCGTCGTATCCCTGCGCGCACCAGTTCGTGGTCATCAACAAGAAGAACGTTGATCAAAGGAATATCTCCAGAATAGGGATAACGCTACTGATAGTTAATCGCCCTTATATTAGCTGGTTTTATCTCAACTTTGAAACGTAAAAAAACACCGGGTATTCGATTTTGCTCTCGTTTTTGGAAATTATGTTGTACGTCGTGTGGCAACTGCCAACGTTGTAGCCCCTTCTGACGGCGCTGTCCCGGGCTGCTATTTCATAATGGTGACAAAAATTTCACGTTCCGCTGTCTAAACACTAATTAGGGAATCAACTTTGTAACAATAATTAACGAGTAAAATACGCGTAATAAACAAAGAATGAAGAAAATATATGCATCACGCAGCAACGTTTATTTTGTGGGTAACCCCTCCGCTTTTTGATCAAAAAACAACCACTGCTATTTTTAGCGTAGCTTATGGTATACTCCGCCGCCTTAACATCTGCTATCGCACATTTTCACTGAAACATAACGAGGAAAATAAATGAGTACGCCTGATTTTTCCACCGCTGAGAATAATCAAGAACTGGCTACTGAAGTCAACTGCCTGAAAGCCATGTTAACGCTGATGCTGCAGGCGATGGGCCAGGCCGATGCAGGGCGCGTGATTCTTAAAATGGAAAAACAGATCGCGCAGATGGATGATGAAGCACAAGCGGCGGTATTTTCCAGTACGGTTAAGCAAATTAAACAGGCTTACCGCCAGTAGTAAAAAACCGGCTGTTAGCATCGCTTTCAGCCGGTTTCGCGTCTGGCGCGAAGCATCGTCAGCACGTCATATCAGACCTGTCGCCGCAGCGTAGCAGGCAATCTGTGTTTTATTGGGCGCATTGAATTTCTTCTGCATGTTTTTCTGATGGAAGTTAACGGTATTTTCAGAAATCGACAGAATAATGGCGATCTCCGATGAGGTCTTCCCTTCCGCCGTCCACTTCAGAATCTCTTTCTCACGTTTACTGAAACGCATCTCAGGCGCCATCACCATGTCGTCTTCAAATCTTGTCAGCGCCGAAAGACTCTCCCGCGCCAGCAGTTGCAACCTCAGCTCCACTTCATCGTAGGTAAACGAGGAGCAGCGTAAACTGCTACGAGAGAAAGATAAAAAGCCCAGCGCCCGGTTCGGCAACATCACACACTGGGTTACGCCTCTGCGTAATCCGAAACGCTGGGCGGCATCCCACATCGCCTGCGCTTCATGAAATAGCACGTCATCCCAATGTAAATGACCCTGTCTGAAATTTTCCGGCTTTAATACCGGATCGATCGCGAAATAGTTTTCGGACTGATAATGCGTTACCCACGCCGGAGGATAAGTGGTACGAAGCGATATTTTAGGCCGGGTAAAGGGGACGGGATGACGAACACACAGGGCATAATAATCAAATTCCAGCCGCTGTGTCTGATATTGCAATTCAGTATAAACATCCTCTGCTGCCGCCATCTCCTGAAAGCGTAACAACATTGCGCGTCGCCAGGTGAAGAAATCATTTTCCTGCATATTTTATGGTCACGCCTTTGATATTGATAATCATTATTATGAATAACTTAAATTAACACATAAATAGTGTTTATATATAAGAAATATCGGACGAAACGTAGAATACTTGAGCGGCATTACACTTTTTGGCTTCCGCCTGAGAGCGAGGTTAATAATCTGGCAGAATGACTTCATAATTATTCATTGCGCTCGCCCGAGGCACGGCTAATTCGGACGAGCGTTGAAAAGGTATTATTTCACTAAAAATTTCTCAAGGAACTGGCGGGTACGCGGATGCTGAGGGTCGGCGAACAAGGTTTTCGCCGGCCCCTGCTCAACGATTTGCCCCTGATCCATAAATATCGCCCGGTCAGCCACGTCACGCGCAAAGCCCATTTCGTGAGTAACGATCACCATCGTGCGCTTTTCCTGCGCCAGCTGGCGAATCGTATTAAGCACCTCGCCGACTAATTCAGGATCAAGCGCCGACGTCGGCTCATCAAACAGAATCACTTCCGGGCGCATCGCCAGCGCACGCGCAATCGCCACGCGCTGCTGTTGCCCGCCCGACAGGCGGCGCGGATAACGGGTCTCTTTACCGGCCAACCCGACTTTGGCTAACAGTTCCCGCGCCAGCGCCGTCGCCTCGGCTTTCGGCTCTCCCTTTACAATCACCGGACCTTCAATGATATTTTCCAGCACGGTACGATGCGGGAACAGGTTAAAACTCTGAAAGACAAAGCCGACATGCTGACGCAACTGGCGAATCAACCCTTTTTGCTGGCTGAATGGGCGGGCGGTATCGATGATAATATCGCCCACTTTAATGGTGCCCGCTTCCGGTTGTTCCAGTAGGTTAATACAGCGTAATAACGTTGTCTTCCCTGAGCCGCTCGGGCCGATAATGGCGACGACTTCTCCGGGCTTCACCTCAAGGTCAATACCGTGCAGCACCGTTTGACCATGAAATTTTTTGACCAGGTTGGTGACTTCGATCGCACTCATTTTGGCTCTCTCTCCTGGCGGTTAAGCTGGTTTTCAAAATAGTTTTGCAGTGCCGATAAGACGGTCGCCATTACCCAGTAGATTAACGACGCGGCCAGATACATGGTAAACACCTCCAGCGTTCGCGAGGTAATTAACTGCGCCTGGCGGAACAACTCCGGCACCTGAATCGTCGCGGCGAGCGACGTATCTTTCACCAGGCTGATAAAGCTGTTGCTCAACGGCGGAAGCGCGACGCGAGCCGCCTGCGGCAAAATAGCGCGACGTAGCGTTTGCCACGGCGTCATGCCAATGCTCGCCGCCGCTTCCCATTGTCCCTTGTCGATAGCCGAGATCGCCGCGCGCAGCGTCTCGGACGTGTAAGCCGCGGTATTGAGCGATAAACCAATCATCGCCGCCGGGATAGGGTCCAGCTCAATACCAAATTGCGGCAGGCCGTAATAGATCATAAATAACTGGGCGATAAGCGGCGTACCGCGAAAAATCGAGATATAAAAGCGCGCCAGCCAGCGAACCGGCCATAGCGGAGACATCCGCATCAGCGCCAGCACAAATCCCAGCAGCAGACCAAAAAACATACCGCCAATACTCAGTTGCAGGGTAAAGACGGCGCCTTTAAGCAAATACGGCAGCGATTCAATAACCAGTTGGATACTTTCTTGCATTCGCGTTGATTACCTGGAGGTTATACATGAGGATGGTAGGCAAACAGCGCAGGCGCCCCACCGGTGTGAATAAAGAGAATCGGCCCGTCATCGTTAAAGCGTTTCTGGCTGATGCCGTCTATCAGACCCGCCATCGCTTTACCGGTATATACCGGATCCAGCAGCACCCCCTCCAGGCTCGCCAGCAGTTTCACCGCCTCCATCCCCACGTCATTTGGCACGCCGTAACCCGGGGCAAAATAGTCATCCCATAAATGAATATCCGCCGTCGCCGTCAGCGCCAGCTGACCGGCAATAGCCTGCTGCAAGGCAATCACTTTGGGTTTCTGCTCGGCGACAGAACGTGAAACGGTCACGCCAATCAGTTCGACATCCGGCATCAGATGTTCCAGCCCGACAGCTAACCCGGCGTGCGTTCCGGCGCTGCCGGAGGCCACCACCACCGAAGAGAGCCCGACGACCTCTTCACACTGCTGGGCGATTTCCAGGGCGCTCTCTACGTATCCCATTGCCCCCAGCGCGCTGGAGCCGCCGACCGGAATCACATAGGGCCTGAACCCTTGCGCTTCAATGCGCGTCGCCAGCGTTTGCAGCTGCGCATCCGGATCGGTTAGCGCATCGCACATCTCAATTTGCGTATTAAATAAATCCAGTAACAGGCGATTACCATTCGTCAGGTAATTTTCCGCGGTGGTACCGATTGGATTTTCCAGCAAGGCGACGCAATGCAGTCCCAATTTGGCCGCGACTGCCGCCGTCTGACGGACATGGTTCGACTGAATCGCCCCTGCGGTTATCAGCGTATCCGCCCCTTCTCGCAGCGCGTCGGCCACCAGAAACTCCAGCTTGCGCAGTTTATTGCCGCCCATTGCAATGGGCGTAACGTCATCGCGCTTAATGTAAATCTCACGGCCAAGATAATCAGACAATCGCGGCAGGTATTCGAGCGGGGTCGGCGCGCCAATAAGCTCCAGGCGAGGAAAGCGCGTTAAGTGATGTAGTGGCATTGAGCCTCCGGTAACGTTGTGGTGTGTTCTTTTTATTATGCACGTTGATCTAACGGAAATAAAAAAGGCGCCGATTCACGCGCCTCCGTTTGCTGACATAGTATGAGGTTGATATTGCCCGGCGGCGCACTGCCTGCCGGGCAACGTAGAGCATTATTGGGTCACGTCAGCGCCAAACCATTTTTCAGAGAGCGCTTTTAAGGTGCCATCTTTTTGCATTTCCGCAATGGCGTTATCTACCGCCTTCAGCAAGTCTTCGTTGCCTTTACGTAACGCAACGCCGGACTCCTGACGCGAAAACGCATCACCGGTGACGGCCAGCGTACCTTTGGTTTTTTTCACCAGATCCAGCGCCGCCAGACGATCGACTAAAATCGCGTCAATACGGCCTACGCGCAGATCCTGATATTTTGTAGGATCATCGTCATAGGTACGGATATCCACGCCCTGCACATGTTGACGTAGCCACTCTTCATAGTTAGTCCCCAGCCCAACGCCGACTTTTTTGCCCTGCAGATCGGCAGCCGTTTTGATCGTGCCTTCATTGCCTTTTTTCACCAGCGCCTGAACGCCGGAGACAGTATAAGGCGTAGAGAAATCATATTTTTTCTTGCGGACGTCTGAAATCGTGACCTGGTTTATCACCACATCAATGCGTTTAGCGTCCAGCGACGCCAGTATTCCGTCCCATTTGGTCGGCTTCAACGACGCTTTAACGCCCAGATGTTTTGCCAACGCCTCGGCGAAATCGACTTCAAAACCGGTTAACTTGCCGTCTTCGCCCTGAAAGCTAAACGGCGGATAGGTACCTTCCAGCCCTACCAGCAGCGTGCCGCGTTCTTTAACTTTGTTCAGCAAACCCTCATCGGCAAAGCTCTTCGCGCTCATTCCCGCCACCAGCGCTACAGCCATTACTCCCATCAGTGCCTGACGTCCCAGCAGTGCTAATTTCATAGTAACCCCGAATATTGCCGTTAATGACCATAGACTGTGTCCCGCCATGGCGCATCGTCACGTCTCGCGAACCTTTGGGGGACTCAGCCTAATGTAGAAGGTTTGCCACGTTTCACCAACACGACTCTGCTACATCTTATGCTTTTTTAATATATATCAGAACTGGCGGTAAAGGGGGATTTCTGTCTGGGCGCAATCTGCTGATGCGCTTTATATTGCTGGTATTTACGTAGTGCGATACGGTAATTATTGGTGCTGGTTTCCGGCAACCATGGCGCCAGGCTTTCATCGAGAAAACCGTCCTGCAGCAGATCGTGGGAAATGTTTTGCTCGCTGAGGTAATTGCCAAGACGTCGTAAACGCACGACATATTCCCGCACCGTGCCATGGCTCATCTCGGTTTGTTCAAACAAATACTGTTTGAAACCGATAATATCGAAAAAATCACTCTGCTTTTTGCAGTGCAAATCGCCGCAAAAGCGACATAGCGCCACCCACTCCTTCTGCTCCCGCTGCCAGGCAGCGTCGTCAAGTAGCATATCCAGCTGTGAAATAGCGATTTTATTAACGATCTTGCCACGGCGAACCAGCGTAATGCGGTCGAGCAGCTTGTGACAATGCGCGCAATGCGTCTGGCTGTGTTTAAAGTCTTTAAGATAGCGGCTCAAGGGCCGCCTTTTAGGTTGCTGCACCGTCATGAGAACTCCTGGTAGTCTATACGTTGTGCGGCACTTTTCGGGTGCGACCATGCGCGACCTATAACTTACCCAGTTTGGTGCGTAATCGTTTGATGGCCTGACTATGCAACTGGCTGACCCGCGATTCGCCGACTTCCAGTACCGCGCCAATCTCTTTGAGGTTGAGCTCTTCCTGGTAATACAGCGTTAACACCAGTTGCTCGCGTTCCGGCAGCGATTCAATCGCGTCCATTACCCGCTGTCGCAGGTCGCCCTCCAGCAGTTGATGTAACGGGTTTTCCTGTTGATGTTCTTCAGTCACCAGTTCGATGCTATCGCCATGCTCTTCCCGCCACTCATCGTAAGAGAAAAGTTGGCTGTTGTTGGTATCGAGCAACATCTGACGATACTCCGCAACAGGGATGCCAAGACGTTCCGCCACTTCGGTTTCCGTCGCATTACGCCCCAGTTCCTGCTCCAGTTGTCCCATCGCCTGCGCCACTTCGCGGGCATTACGCCGGACGCTACGCGGCACCCAATCGCGGCTGCGTAATTCATCCAGCATCGCCCCACGAATACGCTGCACTGCGTAAGTGGTAAATGCCGTTCCTTGCAAAGCGTCATATCGGTCGACCGCATTTAATAACCCGATGCCGCCCGCTTGTAGCAGATCGTCCAGTTCCACGCTCGCCGGCAATCGCACCTGCAGGCGCAATGCTTCGTGACGCACCAGCGGTACATAACGCTGCCACAGCGAGTGTTTATCCATTACACCTTCAGCGGTATACAGTGAATTCACGATAAACAGCCCTGCGTTAAATGAGTTATCGGCATGATTATCCGTTTCTACAGAGGGTTCTATCGAAGGAATAAGGCTATAAAAGAAGGGTTATTTCACTTATGTAACCTGTAGCGCCTTTTTAGCGGCTCAAAGAGCAGAATAAAATCAGCCAGATAGGATAAACGGGATGCGCAAAAGCCCACCCCGAACAAAACTATGTCAGAAGATGAATCATCGACAGATCGTCGCCAGTACGCACCGTTTCTATATGGTGATGAAAATTCTTCGCCACCTCGCTGTTATGCTGGCTGCGGGAGTGAAAACTATACACAATATTAGTAACGTCATCCCACTCAAGCCGCCCGCGCTCATGCACGCTGGCTGCCGTTAATAGCTTAATAAAGGCATATTCCGCCACGATAATATACAGCGCGCGTAACGGGTCGACATTCGGCTGGTTGGGGAAATTATTTTCCCAAATTTTATAGAGAATTAAATTTCTGAAGGCCCAGTTCTTCTGCTGCTCATCCGCCTGTAGACAGCGCGCTAATGAGGACTCAATATCGCTCACCTTCTGCTCCATTGAAACGCCCTCTTCCGCCGTCAGCACCCGCAGAAGGCACTGGATGTAGTGATCGAGGATAACACTGCCACGATTAAGCGGGAGCGAGCGGAAATAGTCCTGCATCTGCAATACCAGCGAGGTTTTTACCTTGCTATCCGGCGCGATATTCATTAACTCCTGCGCCAGCACGCCGGTCTGCAACTGCTCAAGTAGCGCAGCATACACCTGTTCCAGTTCACCCAGCGCCGCATCATCAATTTTGGCAAATTTCTGCGTATACATGACAAATTTTATTAACGCATAGAGCGCCGCTTCCGTACTGCTGTTGGCATGGTTGATCAAACTCAGGCAAAACAGATTGAGTAACTTTTGCTGCGCTGGGAATAACGGCGCAGTATTGAATGTCTGCTGAATGATTGTTTTTTCGCCGAGCGCCATCGCGTCAGGATCGTTTAAAATGCGGGACGTCACCTCCGGGCAGGCAAGACTCAGGGAGTTACGTACCTCATTTTTGTAGGTATGATACGCCCGCGGGAAAGAGGAACAGGTATGACTTAATGCCTTTGCGCCTAACGTTTTTTGTACCCGGCACAGACGGTCCTCATCCAGATAAGGGCAATTCCCCAGCGCCGAAGGCAGCTTAATTTCGCCCCAGTGGCTGTTGTTCTTTTTCAGCAGGATAATATGGTCTTGCGCGATGGTACGAATCGTCGCGTCTTTACTGGCGAGATACTTTTTAACCGTCGTCTTATCCAGCGTGATTTTCCAGCCCTTACAACAGTGGTCGCGACAGGCCGAGCCAGAACAGGAAAAGCGGGTGACAAAGGCAGGTTCAGTGACGGTGATTTCTTTCATTACACAGGCTCCGGAATTAAAAAAGGCAGCTTTCGCTGCCTTGATTGTGTACCACGTGTCGGTGAATCAATCGCCGGATTAACGCAGTAAAGAGAGGACGTTTTGCGGAACCTGGTTCGCCTGCGCCAGAACGGAGGTACCGGCCTGCTGCAGAATCTGCGCGCGAGACATGTTGGAAACTTCGGTCGCGTAGTCGGAATCTTCGATACGGCTACGGGCAGAAGACAGGTTATTTACGGTGTTGCCCAGGTTGGTGATAGCGGAGTTGAAACGGTTCTGAACCGCACCCAGGTCAGAACGTAACGTGTCAACCTGTGCCAAAGCAGCATCAATTTTCTGCAGCGGGTTTTCGGTGGTTGTAGCAGCCGCTTCCGCCAGATCAGGCTGTGCTTTAAAGTTGTGACCTTCGGCTTTACTTGCAGCGTAAGTTTTACCACCAATAGAAACAACTTCGGTTTTGCCGTCTGCGCCACCCAGTTTGTTTAGTGCAGTTTTGGATGTACCGTCATCTGCAGTGTATTTCGTAGTATTAATACTTATGGAACCATCTTTATTTTGAGTTGCAGAATAGTAATCATCGCCTACCTTAACTGCTAAACCACCATCAATAGTTTTACCGTTATTATCAGTATAAGACATCTTAACAACAGATGCTGTGCCAGCCGCTGCAACACCCGCTGCTGTCAATGCGGCTTTGGCCTCTGTCAAATCAGCGTTTTCTTGCTGAGTTTGTTTAACATCTTTTGTTGCAGTTGAAGGGAAGCCAGCAGTAATTGGTCCTGTTGGTGTGCCAGTTAAAGTGACTTTTCCATCGGCTGCAACTGTTACTTCATAAACACCATCTTTAGCCGTAGTACCTGAAACATCAGCGTAATATTTTCCAGTAGTATCATCAAACTTCAGATCACCAGTAATAGCAGGAGTACCACCTAAGGTAGTTGCTGATGCAGCAAACGTAGATTTGTCAATAGCAGTAGCAGAATCTGTATAGCCTGTAACAGTTGCAGCCGTATCGCTGACCTTATATTTTTGTTGCACATTCAGCGTATCCAGACCCAGGGTCTGAGAGTTGATCTGCTTCAGATCGATATCGATAGTTTCACCGTCGTTCGCGCCAACCTGGATGGTCAGGGTGTTGTCCTGCGCCAGGACTTTCACGCCGTTGAACTGAGTCTGGCCGGATACACGGTCGATTTCGTTCAGACGCTGGGTGATTTCAGCCTGGATGGAGTCAAGGTCAGACTGGGAGTTGGTGCTGTTAGCAGACTGAACCGCCAGTTCACGCACACGCTGCAGGTTGTTGTTGATTTCGTTCAGCGCGCCTTCAGTGGTCTGCGCAATGGAGATACCGTCGTTAGCGTTACGGGAAGCCTGAGTCAGGCCTTTGATGTTCGCGGTGAAACGGTTAGCAATTGCCTGACCTGCCGCATCGTCTTTCGCGCTGTTGATACGCAGACCGGAAGACAGACGCTCGATAGCGGTACCCAGAGCAGACTGGGATTTGTTCAGGTTATTCTGGGTCAACAGCGACAGGCTGTTTGTATTAATGACTTGTGCCATGATCTTTTCCTTATCAATTACAACTTGATGTTATTGGGCTGTTGCCCACGGTTTCTCACCGTAACCCTTGTATCGGCACCTGAATTTCGAACTTTAGAAAATTTTTCACTTCCCCCGATCTTTTTCTTAGGCGGCGAAATAGCCGCTTTATGCATCATTATTCCGCGCATTATTTTTGCAAAATTATCATTAAACTTTGCCTCCAGATTGCCGATAACGCGCTTAACTACTGTTTGCAATCAAAAAGGAAGAAGGCATGGCTTCAATTTCATCATTAGGTGTGGGATCAAACTTACCGTTAGACCAGTTGTTGACAGACCTGACAAAGAACGAAAAAGGACGCTTAACGCCAATTACCAAACAGCAGAGCGCGAATTCGGCAAAGCTAACCGCCTATGGCACATTGAAAAGCGCATTAGAAAAATTCCAGACGGCAAATACCGCGTTAAATAAAGCGGATTTATTTAAGTCTACCGTGGCGTCCAGCACGACAGAGGACCTCAAAGTCAGTACTACCGCTGGCGCTGCCGCAGGGACTTATAAGATTAACGTAACCCAGCTTGCCGCCGCACAATCGCTGGCGACAAAAACCACCTTCGCGACCACCAAAGAGCAGTTGGGCGATACGTCGGTCACGTCCCGGACAATTAAAATTGAACAGCCGGGACGTAAAGAGCCGCTGGAAATTAAGCTGGATAAAGGCGACACCTCCATGGAGGCGATCCGTGACGCCATCAATGACGCCGACAGCGGTATCGCCGCCAGCATCGTTAAGGTCAAAGAGAACGAATTCCAGTTGGTGCTTACCGCCAATAGCGGTACCGACAATACGATGAAGATCACGGTGGAAGGCGATACAAAACTTAACGATTTACTCGCTTATGACAGCACCACCAATACCGGCAATATGCAAGAGCTGGTGAAAGCAGAAAACGCGAAGCTGAACGTAAACGGCATCGACATTGAACGTCAGAGCAATACCGTAACCGACGCCCCTCAGGGAATTACGCTCACCCTGACGAAGAAAGTGACCGACGCGACCGTGACGGTAACGAAAGATGATACCAAGGCGAAAGAGGCGATTAAATCCTGGGTGGATGCCTATAACTCGCTGGTGGATACCTTTAGCTCGTTAACCAAATATACCGCCGTTGAGCCGGGCGAAGAAGCCAGCGATAAAAACGGCGCGCTGTTAGGCGATAGTGTGGTTCGTACTATCCAGACCGGGATTCGGGCACAATTTGCCAATAGCGGCAGTAATTCTGCGTTCAAAACAATGGCGGAAATTGGCATTACCCAGGATGGGACTTCCGGCAAACTGAAGATTGATGATGATAAGCTGACCAAAGTACTGAAAGATAACACAGCCGCAGCGCGTGAGCTGCTGGTGGGCGATGGTAAAGAAACGGGGATCACCACCAAAATTGCCACCGAAGTGAAAAGTTATTTGGCGGATGACGGCATTATTGATAATGCGCAGGACAACGTTAACGCCACGCTGAAAAGCCTGACGAAACAGTACCTGTCCGTTAGCAACAGCATCGATGAAACCGTTGCCCGTTACAAGGCCCAGTTTACCCAACTGGATACCATGATGAGTAAGCTGAATAACACCAGTAGTTATTTGACCCAGCAATTTACAGCTATGAACAAGTCCTGATAACAGAGGTCACCATGTACACCGCGAGCGGTATCAAAGCTTATGCGCAAGTCAGCGTGGAAAGCGCCGTGATGAGCGCCAGCCCGCATCAGTTGATTGAAATGTTGTTTGATGGCGCGAATAGCGCTCTGGTGCGCGCTCGCCTGTTTTTAGAACAAGGCGATGTTGTCGCGAAAGGTGAAGCGTTAAGCAAAGCCATCAATATTATCGATAACGGGCTGAAAGCTGGCCTCGATCAGGAAAAAGGCGGTGAGATTGCGACGAATCTTTCCGAGCTATACGACTATATGATTCGCCGTTTACTGCAGGCTAATTTGCGTAACGACGCTCAGGCCATCGAAGAAGTGGAAGGGTTACTCAGCAATATTGCAGAAGCCTGGAAGCAGATTTCACCGAAAGCATCTTTCCAGGAGTCTCGTTAATGACCTCAACCGTGGAGTTTATCAACCGTTGGCAGCGTATTGCGCTGCTCAGTCAATCGCTGCTTGAACTTGCGCAGCGAGGTGAATGGGATCTCTTATTGCAACAAGAGGTCTCCTATCTGCAAAGTATTGAAACGGTGATGGAAAAGCAAACTCCACCGGGCATTACGCGAAGTATTCAGGATATGGTCGCCGGATACATCAAACAAACGCTGGATAATGAGCAGCTCCTGAAAGGGCTGCTGCAACAGCGACTGGATGAACTGAGTAGTTTGATCGGACAATCCACCCGCCAAAAATCACTCAACAACGCGTATGGCCGTCTTTCCGGTATGTTACTCGTGCCAGACGCGCCTGGCGCCTCATAATATTTTCCCGTCTCGTATGAAAATTCTTCCATACTCCAGAGGTCGGCTAAACGACTTCTGGAGCACGGAAGATGAAAAACCCCACGTTATTGCAGTACTTCCACTGGTATTATCCCGACGGCGGTAAACTCTGGTCTGAGCTGGCGGAACGTGCTGATGGGCTGAATGATATTGGTATCAATATGGTCTGGCTACCGCCCGCCTGTAAAGGCGCCTCCGGCGGCTATTCCGTAGGCTATGATACCTACGACCTGTTTGACCTCGGCGAATTTGACCAAAAAGGAACTGTCGCGACAAAGTACGGCGATAAACGCCAGTTACTGACGGCGATAGACGCGCTCAAAAAAAATAATATTGCGGTGCTGCTCGACGTCGTCGTGAACCACAAAATGGGAGCAGACGAAAAAGAACGTATTCGCGTTCAGCGCGTGAATCAGGATGACCGCACGCAAATCGATGACAACATCATTGAATGCGAAGGCTGGACGCGCTACACCTTCCCTGCCCGCGCGGGCCAGTATTCCAACTTTATTTGGGACTATCACTGTTTCAGCGGCATTGATCACATCGAGAATCCCGACGAAGACGGCATTTTTAAGATCGTCAATGACTATACCGGCGATGGCTGGAACGATCAGGTTGATGATGAGATGGGTAATTTTGACTATCTGATGGGGGAAAATATCGATTTTCGCAATCACGCGGTTACGGAAGAGATTAAATATTGGGCTCGTTGGGTCATGGAACAAACCCACTGTGACGGCTTTCGCCTGGACGCGGTAAAACATATACCCGCCTGGTTTTATAAAGAATGGATTGAGCATGTACAGGCGGTTGCGCCAAAACCGCTGTTTATTGTCGCAGAATACTGGTCGCATGAAGTAGATAAACTGCAAACGTACATCGATCAGGTCGACGGGAAAACCATGCTGTTCGACGCGCCGTTGCAGATGAAATTTCATGAAGCCTCGCGCCAGGGCGCGGAGTATGACATGCGCCACATTTTCACCGGCACGCTGGTAGAAGCCGACCCTTTTCATGCGGTGACGCTGGTCGCTAACCACGATACACAACCGTTACAGGCGCTGGAAGCGCCGGTAGAACCCTGGTTCAAACCATTGGCCTATGCGCTGATCCTGCTTCGTGAAAACGGCGTACCGTCAGTGTTTTATCCCGATTTATACGGCGCCAGCTATGAAGATAGCGGCGAAAATGGCGAGACCTGTCGGGTCGACATGCCGGTGATTAACCAACTGGATCGGCTGATCCTCGCTCGTCAGCGTTTTGCGCACGGTATACAAACACTCTTTTTCGATCATCCTAACTGTATCGCCTTTAGTCGCAGCGGTGCTGAAGAGAATCCAGGCTGTGTGGTTGTACTTTCCAATGGCGACGACGGTGAAAAAACCCTCCTGCTCGGCGACAATTACGCTAACAAGACCTGGCGTGATTTTCTGGGAAACCGCAGTGAGCATGTTGTAACTAATGATCAAGGCGAAGCGACGTTCTTCTGCAACGCAGGCAGCGTCAGCGTGTGGATCATTGAGGACGTGTGATGAGCGTTCCCGGCGGCAGAGCGCTGCCGGGAAGCGAAATTACGGCAGCGGCGTCGGCAGCGGCGTTTTTTCTAACGCGGCGGCGCACTCCGGCGTCGGACGAGCGACCCGTTGCAGCGTCATGCCATCATATTCCAGGGTATTCCCGTCGCGCTCAATCTCATAGAGCTCACGCTTAACCGTAACATTGGTTAAGTCATCGGAGAGCATGGTCAGCTTGCCCGGCAGAGCAATAACGCGCTGCCACTGGCGGCAGTCCAGCGTATCGCCTTCTTTAGTCACCACCAGGCTGGCGATAGCTTCAGGGCTCACCAGCTTACGTTGCGGGCCTTTTGACTGCCAGTACCCTTCCAGACCGGCCGGCGCGGGCGTTTTCACCACATCATTATAGTTTTCCACCTCGGCGCATCCGGCCAGAACCAGCAATGCGCCAACGATCGCTACTTTTTTCATCATTCATCCTGCATCAGAAGAAAGAGGAATTGTGGCATTAAAGCCCTGACGCCGCCAGCCTTTCCAGGCGCTGGCCGCAATTTGATCCAGTCGGTATTACCGCTTATTAGGTGTAGGCAAATTCTGTGATCGGTGTAGTATGCGCACTTCTTGTTTCACACCTTCTGAGTTCAGAGGCTAAACACATGTCATGGCAACACTTCAAGCAAACCTGGTTAATTAAATTCTGGGCGCCGGCCCCTGCGGTGATCGCAGCCGGTATTCTCTCTACCTATTATTTTGGCATCACCGGCACGTTCTGGGCCGTGACGGGCGAATTTACCCGCTGGGGCGGGCAAATTTTGCAGCTTTTTGGCGTTCATGCCGAACAGTGGGGCTACTACAAGCTGATTCATCTGGAAGGTACGCCGCTGACGCGTATCGACGGCATGATGATCCTCGGCATGTTCGGCGGCTGTTTCGCCGCGGCGCTGTGGGCCAACAACGTAAAACTGCGTATGCCGCGCAGCCGAATCCGTATCGTACAGGCGGTGGTCGGAGGCATGATCGCTGGCTTCGGCGCGCGTCTGGCGATGGGGTGTAACCTGGCCGCCTTTTTTACCGGAATCCCGCAGTTCTCCCTACATGCGTGGTTCTTTGCGCTGGCGACCGCTATCGGCTCCTGGTTCGGCGCCCGCTTTACGTTGCTGCCGATATTTCGCATACCGGTGAAAATGCAAAAGGTCTCCGCGGCTTCGCCACTGACGCAGAAACCGGATCAGGCAAGACGGCGTTTCAGGCTCGGTATGCTGGTCTTTATCGGCATGATTGGCTGGGCGTTATTAACGGCAATGCATCAGCCGAAACTGGGGCTGGCGATGCTGTTCGGCGTCGGGTTTGGGCTGCTGATCGAGCGCGCGCAAATCTGCTTTACTTCGGCCTTTCGCGACCTGTGGATCTCCGGACGCGCCCATATGGCGAAAGCGATTATTTTCGGCATGGCGGTCAGCACCATTGGTATTTTCAGCTACGTGCAGTTGGGCGTTGCACCTAAAATTATGTGGGCTGGCCCGAATGCGGTCATTGGCGGACTGCTGTTCGGTTTTGGCATCGTGCTGGCGGGCGGCTGCGAAACCGGCTGGATGTACCGCGCCGTAGAAGGCCAGGTGCATTATTGGTGGGTGGGCCTCGGCAATGTCATCGGTTCAACCATCCTGGCTTACTACTGGGATGATTTCGCGCCCGCGCTGGCGACCAGTTGGGATAAAGTTAACCTGCTGAATACCTTTGGTCCGCTGGGCGGTCTGCTGGTCACCTATCTGTTGTTATTTACCGCGCTGATGTTAATCATCGGCTGGGAAAAACGTTTTTTCCGCCGTGCGGGGCTGACGCCTGCTAAGGAATCTGTATGAAAAATATCGTCCCTGATTACCGTCTGGATATGGTTGGCGAACCTTGCCCGTACCCGGCGGTCGCCACTCTGGAAGCGATGCCGCAGCTAAAAAAAGGTGAGATCCTGGAAGTGGTGAGCGACTGTCCGCAGTCCATTAATAATATTCCACTGGATGCGCGCAATCACGGTTATACGGTGCTGGATATCCAACAGGATGGCCCGACAATTCGTTATCTGATTCAAAAATAAGCGCATACTCCCGCTGTACGTTACGGCGGGAGACCTTTTACGGCATAACCGGCAAAAATCTAAAACGCATAAAAGAAATCAGACAAGGTCGTCTTGTGCGCCGTGGCATAAATCTATTATATAACGTATACCGTTTTAATTTTGTTTGAGCCGATGAAAAACCCATGACTATTTTAAGCAAAACATAAAATAATTATTATTTTCCCTCTACGTCATAAAAGACTATCAGGTATTTATATTTTTACTCACTGACATTATCAGGTGATGATTTATTTATGCACAGCAGAAGCCCAAAAAATGATAAAAATTATTTTCATCTCCATTATTGGAGTCGTCTGTCTTGCCGCTGCCCGTTACTCACCCGTCACAGTGGTCAATGCACATCCGAGCGCCATTGCCCGCTGTCTCGCTGATAATCTGTCCCCGTATGGGTATATACTGGATCTCCATGAAACAGATATTCCAGGCATTAATAAAGAATTTACCGTGTATTATCGCAACGGCGCATATATTGCAGGAACATTCTGGATTGCAAACTCAATGACAATAGCATCAGAACGAATAGTAGGAATGAATGGCGTCAGTAAACAGGCGTACCCTATTTTTAATAAGTCCCTGCAACAATGTGCAACCCGCTTATCAATAAAATGAGCGCGCCTCGCAAAAAACAAGCCCACATAATCACGCACTGGTTGCATGGGCGTCGCGTCCCCCGCCGCTGACTTAGGTAAGCGCCCGGGAGTTCGCTGCGGGTGTGTTGTCAGCCCTGTCTTAAACCTGCATGGACATGACTTCCTGATACGCGGCGACCAGCTTGTTGCGCACCTGAATCCCCATTTGCATGGAGACGGACGCTTTTTGCATATCAGCCATTACGTCATTAAGCGCAATGCCCGGCTCACCCAGAGTGAATTTTTCCGCCTGAACGCGCGCCGCCGTCTGTCTGTCGCTAATACGATCCAGCGCAGCATGTAGCTGGCCGGCAAAACTCACCGTCGACTGCGAGTGCGTGTCTTGCCCGCGCGCGGCCATCGCCGTCGCCTGTAACTGGCTAATAACCCCTTCAATCCCCTGTATTGCTGCCATGCTATTCCCCTGGATGATTTTTTACGCAGCAGAGATTACCAGTTTGTCAATAAGATAAAGGCGTTAAATAACGATAAAAAACCTCGGTTTTTAGCGCATAGAAAAATTCGAAACCACAAATAATGAGACCGTCAATTTTTCGAGTTTGCTGACCCGGGAGTGAGTCTTGTTCCACTTTGCAAAAAACGCCGTCCACGATCAGTCACGAGGTGCGAGATGAGTGCGACTGCATCGACTGCAACCCAACCTAAACCTCTCGAGTGGCTTAATCGCCTACGCGCGAATCCCCGAATTCCGTTAATTGTGGCGAGTTCCGCTGCCGTGGCGATCGTCGTTGCGATGGTGCTGTGGGCCAAAACGCCCGATTACCGCACGCTATTTAGCAACCTTTCCGATCAGGACGGCGGCGCGATCGTCGCGCAGTTGACCCAGATGAATATCCCCTATCGCTTTGCCAATGGCAGCGGCGCGATTGAAGTGCCCGCCGACAAAGTGCATGAACTGCGTCTGCGTCTGGCGCAGCAGGGGCTGCCTAAAGGCGGCGCGGTAGGCTTTGAACTGCTTGATCAGGAAAAATTCGGTATCAGCCAGTTCAGCGAGCAGGTGAATTATCAGCGCGCGCTGGAAGGTGAACTGGCCCGGACGATCGAGACGCTGGGGCCGGTAAAAAGCGCCCGCGTTCACCTGGCGATGCCAAAGCCGTCGCTATTTGTGCGGGAACAAAAATCCCCTTCCGCCTCCGTCACCGTCACACTGGAACCGGGTCGGGCGCTGGATGAAGGACAAATTAGCGCCGTGGTACATCTGGTTTCCAGCGCTGTCGCCGGTTTGCCGCCAGGAAACGTCACTCTGGTCGATCAATCCGGTCATCTGCTCACGCAATCCAATACCAGCGGTCGCGACCTTAATGACGCGCAATTAAAATTTGCTAATGATGTGGAAAGCCGCATCCAACGCCGTATCGAAGCCATTCTGTCGCCTATCGTCGGGAACGGTAATGTTCACGCTCAGGTAACCGCCCAGTTGGATTTTGCCAATAAAGAACAGACGGAAGAGCACTACAGCCCGAACGGCGATGCGTCGAAGGCCACCCTGCGTTCACGTCAGTTGAATATTAGCGAACAGGTAGGCGCGGGCTATCCCGGCGGCGTGCCTGGCGCGCTGTCGAACCAACCAGCGCCGCCTAACGAGGCGCCGATCGCCACGCCGCCGACCAATCAACAAAACGCGCAGAATACGCCACAAACCAGCACCAGTAACAACAGTAACAACGCTGGCCCGCGCAATACGCAGCGTAATGAAACCAGTAACTACGAAGTGGACCGCACCATTCGTCACACCAAAATGAATGTGGGCGATATTGAGCGTCTCTCCGTGGCCGTCGTGGTGAATTACAAAACGCTGGCAGATGGCAAACCGCTGCCATTGACCGCCGATCAGATGAAACAGATCGAGGATTTAACCCGTGAAGCGATGGGTTTTTCTGATAAACGCGGCGATACGCTAAACGTGGTGAATTCACCGTTTAGCGCAGTGGATGACACCGGCGGCGAACTGCCCTTCTGGCAACAGCAGTCCTTTATCGATCAGTTGCTCGCGGCAGGTCGCTGGTTACTGGTGCTGGTGGTGGCCTGGATTCTGTGGCGCAAAGCGGTACGTCCGCAGTTGACGCGCCGCGTTGAAGAAGCGAAAGCGGCGCAGGAACAGGCACAGGTTCGCCAGGAAACCGAAGAAGCCGTGGAAGTACGCCTTAGCAAAGACGAGCAGCTCCAGCAACGCCGGGCTAACCAGCGTCTGGGCGCCGAGGTGATGAGCCAGCGTATTCGCGAAATGTCAGACAACGATCCGCGCGTGGTGGCGCTGGTCATTCGCCAGTGGATGAGTAACGATCATGAGTAATCTTAGCGGTACCGATAAAAGCGTCATTTTGTTGATGACCATTGGCGAAGACCGGGCGGCAGAGGTGTTTAAACACCTCTCCACCCGCGAAGTACAGGCGTTAAGTACGGCGATGGCTAACGTGCGTCAGATCTCCAACAAACAACTGACGGACGTACTATCAGAGTTTGAGCAAGAAGCGGAGCAGTTCGCCGCGCTGAATATTAACGCCAACGAATACCTACGCTCCGTACTGGTTAAAGCGCTGGGCGAAGAACGCGCCTCCAGCCTGCTGGAAGATATTCTGGAAACGCGCGATACCACCAGCGGTATCGAAACGCTCAACTTTATGGAACCGCAGAGCGCCGCCGACCTGATTCGCGACGAACACCCGCAGATTATCGCCACCATTCTGGTCCACCTCAAACGCAGTCAGGCCGCCGATATTCTGGCGCTGTTTGACGAGCGTCTGCGTCATGATGTGATGCTGCGTATCGCGACATTTGGCGGCGTACAGCCGGCGGCGCTGGCGGAGTTGACCGAAGTGCTGAATGGCCTGCTCGACGGTCAGAACCTGAAACGCAGCAAAATGGGCGGCGTAAGAACCGCGGCGGAAATTATCAACCTGATGAAAACGCAGCAGGAAGAAGCGGTTATTACCGCTGTGCGCGAATTCGACGGCGAACTGGCGCAGAAAATCATCGACGAGATGTTCCTGTTCGAAAATCTGGTGGATGTGGACGATCGCAGTATCCAGCGTCTGTTGCAGGAAGTGGATTCCGAATCGCTGCTGATCGCTCTGAAAGGCGCCGAACCGCCATTACGCGAGAAGTTCCTGCGCAATATGTCCCAGCGCGCCGCCGATATCCTGCGCGACGACCTTGCCAACCGTGGCCCGGTTCGTCTGTCTCAGGTGGAAAACGAGCAGAAAGCGATTCTGCTTATTGTGCGTCGTCTGGCGGAAACCGGCGAAATGGTGATTGGCAGCGGCGAGGATACCTATGTCTAATGAATTGCCGTGGCAAGTCTGGACCCCCGACGATCTCGCCCCGCCGCCGGAGACGTTTGTGCCGGTTGAGGCTGATAACGTGACCTTGACAGACGATACGCCGGAGCCCGAACTCACTGCCGAACAGCAGCTGGAGCAGGAGCTGGCGCAGCTAAAAATACAGGCCCATGAACAAGGTTATAACGCCGGGCTGGCGGAGGGACGGCAAAAAGGACACGCGCAGGGATACCAGGAAGGGTTAGCGCAGGGGCTGGAGCAAGGACAAGCCCAGGCGCAGACGCAGCAGGCGCCGATTCATGCCCGTATGCAGCAGTTAGTGAGCGAGTTTCAGAACACGCTTGACGCGCTCGATAGCGTTATCGCCTCACGGCTGATGCAAATGGCCCTGGAGGCCGCACGTCAGGTCATCGGCCAAACGCCGGCGGTGGACAACTCGGCGCTGATTAAACAGATCCAACAACTGTTGCAGCAAGAGCCGCTCTTTAGCGGCAAGCCGCAGTTGCGCGTGCATCCGGACGACTTACAGCGGGTGGAAGAGATGCTGGGCGCCACGCTCAGTCTTCACGGATGGCGGTTACGCGGCGATCCAACGTTGCATCACGGCGGGTGTAAAGTCTCTGCCGATGAGGGCGATCTGGACGCCAGCGTCGCTACTCGCTGGCAAGAGTTGTGTCGCCTGGCGGCGCCGGGAGTGCTCTGATGACCACGCGCCTGACCCGCTGGCTTACCGCGCTCGACAACTTTGAAGCAAAAATGGCGTTATTGCCGGCGGTGCGTCGTTATGGACGTTTAACCCGCGCCACTGGCCTGGTACTGGAGGCTACCGGTCTCCAGCTTCCGCTGGGCGCCACCTGCATTATTGAGCGCCAGGACGGCCCTGAAACCAAAGAGGTGGAATCGGAAGTCGTCGGTTTTAACGGCCAGCGTCTGTTTTTAATGCCGCTGGAAGAGGTCGAAGGCATTCTGCCCGGTGCCCGCGTTTACGCCCGTAACGGGCATGGCGACGGTCTGCAAAGCGGCAAACAGCTACCGCTCGGCCCGGCCCTGCTTGGTCGGGTGCTGGATGGCGGCGGTAAACCGCTCGACGGACTGCCTGCGCCGGATACGCTGGAAACCGGCGCGTTAATCACGCCGCCGTTTAACCCGCTACAGCGAACGCCAATCGAACATGTGCTGGATACCGGCGTACGCGCTATCAACGCGTTGTTAACCGTAGGGCGCGGTCAGCGTATGGGACTCTTTGCCGGCTCCGGCGTCGGTAAGTCGGTTCTGCTTGGCATGATGGCGCGCTACACGCGGGCGGACGTGATTGTCGTGGGACTTATCGGCGAACGTGGCCGCGAAGTTAAAGATTTTATCGAAAATATTCTCGGCCCCGACGGTCGCGCGCGTTCGGTGGTGATCGCCGCCCCGGCGGATGTCTCGCCACTGCTGCGAATGCAGGGCGCCGCCTATGCCACCCGCATCGCCGAAGACTTTCGCGATCGCGGACAGCATGTGTTGCTGATTATGGATTCGCTGACGCGCTATGCGATGGCACAGCGTGAAATTGCGCTGGCAATCGGCGAACCGCCAGCCACCAAAGGTTATCCGCCCTCAGTGTTCGCAAAGCTGCCGGCGCTGGTCGAGCGTGCCGGTAATGGCATCCATGGCGGTGGCTCTATCACCGCGTTTTATACCGTGTTGACCGAGGGGGACGACCAACAAGATCCCATTGCCGACTCGGCACGCGCAATCCTCGACGGGCACATTGTCTTGTCCCGCCGTCTGGCGGAGGCCGGGCACTATCCGGCCATTGATATCGAGGCGTCAATCAGCCGGGCGATGACCGCGCTCATTACCGAGCAGCACTATGCGCGGGTACGGCTATTTAAACAGTTGCTTTCCAGTTTCCAGCGTAACCGCGATCTGGTCAGCGTCGGCGCCTATGCCAAAGGCAGCGATCCGATGCTCGATAAAGCCATTACCTTATGGCCGCAACTGGAAGCGTTTTTACAGCAAGGCATTTTTGAACGGGCCGACTGGGAGGACTCTCTGCAGGCGCTCGATTTAATTTTCCCGACGGTGTGATAAAGCAGGAGGGCGACGATCATGGCACAACATGGCGCTCTGGAAACACTCAAAGATCTGGCCGAAAAAGAGGTAGATGACGCGGCGCGTTTACTGGGCGAAATGCGTCGCGGCTGCCAACAGGCGGAAGAACAGCTCAAAATGCTGATCGATTATCAGAATGAGTATCGCAGTAATTTGAACACCGATATGGGCAACGGCATCGCCAGTAATCGCTGGATCAACTATCAGCAGTTTATTCAGACACTGGAAAAGGCGATAGAGCAGCATCGCCTCCAGCTTACGCAGTGGACGCAAAAAGTCGACCTGGCGCTGAAGAGCTGGCGTGAGAAAAAGCAGCGACTTCAGGCCTGGCAAACCTTACAGGACCGACAAACCGCGGCAGCGCTGTTAGCTGAAAACCGCATGGATCAGAAAAAGATGGATGAATTTGCTCAGCGTGCAGCAATGAGGAAAACCGAATGATCACCCTGCCCCAACTGATCACCACCGATACCGACATGACCGCGGGTCTGACGTCAGGAAAAACCACCGGTTCAGCCGAGGACTTTCTGGCGCTCCTGGCGGGCGCGTTAGGCGCAGACGGCGCACAGGGCAAAGACGCCCGCATCACGCTGGCCGATTTACAGGCGGCAGGCGGCAAGTTATCGAAAGAGCTACTGACCCAACATGGCGAGCCGGGCCAGGCGGTGAAGCTTGCCGACCTGCTGGCGCAAAAAGCGAATGCGACGGATGAAACGCTTACCGATCTGACACAAGCGCAGCATCTACTGTCTACGCTAACGCCATCGTTGAAAACCAGCGCTCTGGCCGCATTGAGTAAAACGGCGCAGCATGATGAGAAAACGCCCGCGCTGAGCGATGAGGATCTTGCCAGTCTGAGCGCCTTATTCGCCATGCTGCCCGGACAACCTGTCGCGACGCCTGTCGCCGGAGAGACGCCGGCTGAAAATCACATCGCCTTGCCGTCACTGTTGCGCGGCGACATGCCATCGGCGCCGCAGGAAGAGACACATACGCTCTCTTTTAGCGAGCATGAAAAAGGGAAAACCGAGGCGTCGCTTGCGCGCGCCAGCGACGATCGCGCCACGGGGCCATCACTGACGCCGCTGGTGGTCGCTGCCGCCGCGACCAGCGCGAAAGTGGAGGTGGATAGCCCGCCCGCGCCAGTAACGCATGGCGCGGCAATGCCGACGCTCAGCAGCGCCACGGCGCAACCGCAACCGCTACCTGTCGCCTCAGCCCCGGTACTCAGCGCGCCGTTAGGCAGCCATGAATGGCAGCAAACGTTCAGTCAGCAGGTCATGTTATTTACGCGTCAGGGACAGCAAAGCGCGCAGCTTCGATTGCATCCGGAAGAGTTAGGTCAGGTGCATATTTCGCTCAAGCTGGATGACAATCAGGCGCAGCTCCAGATGGTATCGCCGCACAGCCATGTCCGCGCCGCGCTGGAAGCCGCCCTGCCCATGTTGCGCACTCAGTTGGCGGAAAGCGGCATTCAGTTGGGACAAAGCAGCATCAGTAGCGAAAGCTTTGCCGGACAGCAGCAGTCTTCATCGCAACAACAGTCTTCCCGCGCCCAACACACGGACGCGTTTGGAGCTGAAGATGACATAGCGTTAGCGGCGCCGGCCTCGCTTCAGGCCGCCGCGCGCGGCAATGGCGCAGTGGATATCTTCGCCTAACGCCAGAGGTAGCATGATTATCCGCGTCTTTTCCACGCTTTGTCGTGGACAGGACACGGGATAATCAGCCAATAAGCAGTACCGAAACAGGAAGCCCGTATCAGATGACTGACTCCGCGATTAACAAAAAGAGCAAACGCTCGATTTGGATACCTTTGCTGGTGTTGATTACCCTCGCCGCCTGCGCGACCGCTGGTTATAGCTACTGGCGTATGCAGCAGCAACCGACCACGAACGCTAAAGCGGAACCGGCTCCGCCGCCCGCGCCGGTATTTTTTGCGCTGGATACGTTTACCGTCAATTTGGGCGATGCGGATCGCGTGTTGTATATCGGCGTGACCCTGCGTCTGAAAGACGAAGCGACGCGCGCGCGATTAAATGAATATCTGCCGGAAGTACGCAGCCGTCTGCTGTTGTTGTTTTCCCGCCAGAATGCCGCCGAGCTCTCAACAGAAGCTGGCAAACAAAAACTGATTGCCGCCATTAAAGAGACGCTGGCCGCGCCGCTCGTTGCCGGACAACCAAAACAGGTCGTCACTGACGTGCTTTATACAGCTTTTATTCTGCGGTAACGATATGGGCGATAGTATTCTTTCTCAGGCTGAAATCGATGCGCTGTTGAACGGCGACAGCGACACCAAAGACGAACCCACTCCCGGTATCGCAAGCGATAGCGATATTCGCCCTTACGATCCCAATACCCAGCGTCGCGTCGTGCGTGAACGCTTGCAGGCGCTGGAGATTATTAACGAGCGTTTCGCACGCCAGTTCCGGATGGGATTATTTAACCTGCTGCGCCGCAGCCCGGATATTACCGTGGGTGCCATACGTATTCAGCCGTATCACGAATTTGCGCGTAACCTGCCGGTACCGACCAACCTGAACCTGATCCACCTGAAGCCGCTACGCGGCACCGGGCTGGTGGTGTTCTCGCCGAGTCTGGTGTTTATTGCCGTCGATAACCTGTTCGGCGGCGACGGTCGTTTTCCGACCAAAGTCGAGGGCCGCGAGTTTACCCATACGGAACAGCGTGTCATCAACCGTATGCTGAAACTGGCGCTGGAAGGCTATAGCGACGCATGGAAAGCCATTAATCCGCTGGAAGTGGAGTATGTGCGTTCCGAAATGCAGGTGAAATTTACCAATATCACCACCTCGCCGAACGATATCGTCGTCAATACGCCGTTTCATGTGGAGATCGGCAATCTGACCGGTGAATTTAACATCTGTCTGCCATTTAGCATGATCGAGCCGCTGCGTGAGCTGCTGGTGAATCCGCCGCTGGAAAACTCGCGCCATGAAGATCAGAACTGGCGTGATAACCTGGTCCGCCAGGTTCAGCACTCTGAACTGGAGCTGGTAGCCAATTTTGCCGATATTCCGTTACGTCTTTCCCAGATTTTGAAGCTGAAACCCGGCGATGTACTGCCGATTGAAAAACCCGACCGCATTATTGCTCATGTGGACGGCGTTCCGGTACTCACCAGCCAATATGGCACCGTAAACGGACAGTATGCGCTACGCGTAGAACATTTGATCAACCCAATTTTGAATTCGCTGAATGAGGAACAGCCCAAATGAGTGACATGAATAATCCGTCCGATGAGAATACTGGCGCATTGGATGATCTGTGGGCTGACGCGTTAAACGAGCAAAAAGCGACCACCACTAAAAGCGCCGCCGACGCGGTTTTCCAACAGCTTGGCGGCGGCGATGTCAGCGGTGCTATGCAGGATATCGATCTGATTATGGATATCCCGGTCAAACTGACCGTAGAGCTGGGCCGCACGCGAATGACCATTAAAGAACTGCTGCGTCTGACGCAGGGGTCGGTCGTCGCGCTGGACGGGCTGGCGGGCGAGCCGCTGGATATCCTGATTAATGGCTACCTGATTGCCCAGGGTGAAGTGGTCGTCGTGGCGGATAAATACGGCGTACGTATCACCGATATTATTACGCCATCCGAGCGTATGCGTCGTTTGAGTCGTTAATGATGAAGACAGAGGCCACGGTTTCTCAGCCCACCGCGCCAGCCGGATCGCCGCTCATGCAGGTGAGCGGCGCATTAATTGGCATTATTGCGCTCATTCTGGCGGCGGCCTGGGTGATTAAGCGTATGGGATTCGCGCCAAAAGGAAATAGCGTCCGGGGACTCAAGGTGTCAGCCAGCGCCTCGCTTGGCCCGCGCGAACGCGTGGTGATTGTCGAGGTCGAAAATGCACGTCTGGTACTGGGCGTGACCGCCTCGCAGATCAACCTGCTGCACACCCTCCCGCCCGCGGAGAATGACACGGAAGCGCCCGTTGCCCCACCGGCGGATTTCCAGAACATGATGAAGAGCTTACTCAAGCGTTCCGGGAGATCCTGATGCGCCGTTTGTTATTCCTTTCTCTGGCGGGTCTGTGGCTTTTTAGTCCCGCCGCCGCTGCGCAACTGCCGGGGCTTATCAGCCAACCATTAGCGGGCGGAGGCCAAAGCTGGTCATTATCCGTCCAGACGCTGGTTTTCATCACCTCGCTGACGTTTCTGCCGGCGATTTTACTGATGATGACGAGCTTCACGCGTATCATCATTGTTTTTGGCCTGTTGCGTAACGCGCTGGGCACGCCCTCGGCACCGCCAAATCAGGTGTTACTCGGGCTGGCGTTGTTTTTGACCTTTTTTATTATGTCGCCCGTCATTGACAAGATTTACGTGGATGCTTACCAGCCGTTTAGCGAGCAGAAAATTTCTATGCAGGAAGCGCTGGATAAAGGCGCGCAACCGTTACGCGCGTTCATGTTGCGCCAAACCCGCGAAGCCGATCTGGCGCTGTTTGCCCGTCTGGCCAATAGCGGTCCGTTACAGGGACCGGAAGCAGTACCGATGCGTATCCTCCTGCCCGCTTATGTCACCAGCGAATTAAAGACGGCATTTCAGATCGGTTTTACGATTTTCATCCCTTTTTTGATTATCGACCTGGTGATCGCCAGCGTATTGATGGCGTTAGGGATGATGATGGTGCCGCCAGCGACAATCGCCCTACCGTTTAAGCTGATGCTGTTTGTGCTGGTCGATGGTTGGCAATTGCTTGTGGGGTCGCTGGCCCAAAGCTTTTACAGTTAGAGGCGCAAAATGACTCCTGAATCCGTCATGATGATGGGCACCGAGGCGATGAAAGTCGCTCTCGCCCTGGCTGCGCCGCTGTTACTCGTCGCGCTGATTACCGGCCTCATTATCAGCATCTTGCAGGCCGCGACTCAGATTAATGAAATGACGCTGTCGTTTATCCCTAAAATCGTCGCGGTATTCATCGCAATTATCGTTGCCGGCCCGTGGATGCTCAACCTGCTGCTGGACTACGTACGCACTCTGTTCAGCAATTTACCTTATATCATCGGATAAACAGAACGATGATACAGGTTACAAGCGAGCAATGGCTATACTGGCTGCATCTCTATTTCTGGCCTTTGCTGCGCGTACTGGCGCTGATTTCAACGGCGCCCATTCTCAGTGAGCGCGCTATTCCCAAGCGGGTAAAACTGGGGTTGGGAATAATGATTACCCTTGTTATCGCGCCGTCGCTACCGGCAAACGATACGCCGCTTTTTTCTATTGCCGCCTTATGGCTGGCGATGCAACAAATTCTGATCGGTATTGCGCTGGGATTTACCATGCAATTCGCCTTTGCGGCGGTGCGTACCGCAGGTGAGTTTATCGGTCTGCAAATGGGGCTTTCCTTTGCCACCTTCGTCGACCCGGGCAGCCACCTGAATATGCCGGTTCTGGCGCGTATTATGGATATGCTCGCCATGCTACTGTTTCTCACCTTTAATGGCCATTTGTGGCTTATTTCGCTGCTGGTCGATACCTTCCATACTCTGCCCATCGGTAGTAACCCGGTGAACAGTAATGCATTTATGGCGCTCGCCAGGGCCGGAGGGCTCATTTTCTTAAACGGACTGATGCTGGCATTGCCGGTCATTACCCTCCTGCTTACGCTCAACCTGGCGCTGGGGCTATTAAACCGCATGGCGCCGCAGCTCTCGATATTTGTTATCGGTTTCCCGCTTACCCTCACCGTCGGCATTATGCTGATGGCCGCGCTAATGCCATTAATTGCGCCGTTTTGCGAACATTTATTCAGCGAAATTTTCAATTTGCTTGCTGATATTGTTAGCGAGATGCCGATAAATAATAACCCATAATTTTTATCCTGTTTTACTAAGGTTTATCCGAAAATAAATTTTAAAAAACATTCACCAGGATATATCCGCTGCCCCTTATTTGTTTTTACTTCACTCACATAACGCAACATTCACTTTACTTTAAGATGATTCCTGGCAAATTATATGTAACTTTACGGGATAGTAAGTTCGCCTGAAAAACCGCGTAAGCGTTGTCTAAGGTGACTATTCGTGTTCCGTCTGATTATGGTGAGTTATTCAGGTAAGGGGAATTATCGTTACGCATTGAGTGAGGGTATGCCATGTCAACGATTATTATGGATTTATGCAGTTACACCCGGCTAGGGTTAAGCGGGTATCTGGTCAGCAGAGGGGTGAAAAAAAGGGAAATCAACGACATCGAAACCGTTGACGAACTCGCTATCGCTTGTGGCGCGCATCAGCCTTCGGTGGTGTTTATTAATGAGGACTGTTTCATTCATACGCCTTCAGACAGTCAACAAATAAAGCAAATCATTAATCAACATCCTGACACGTTATTTATTGTTTTTATGGCAATTGCTAATGTGCATTTTGATGAATATTTATTAGTAAGAAAAAACTTATTGATTAGCTCAAAATCGATTAAACCTGACTCGCTGGATACCATTCTTGGCGATATTCTGAAAAAAGAGTCGGGTATTTCAGGAACCATAAATTTACCAACATTATCGTTAAGTCGAACTGAATCCAGCATGTTGCGAATGTGGATGGAAGGTCAGGGAACCATTCAGATTTCTGACAGAATGAATATTAAAGCAAAAACAGTATCCTCCCATAAGGGGAATATAAAAAGAAAGATAAAAACGCATAATAAACAAGTGATCTATCACGTAGTGCGGCTGACAGATAACGTCACTAACGGCATTTTTGTTAACATGCGCTGAGACATCCGGACTGGCAATGTACCTCCAGTCCGGCTCAATTAGTCCTGCTCCGCCTTCTCGACAAAAATACCATCCTGGTGACCTGACTCATTGAAGAACCAGATGCCGAGCGGGTAATCCTCCAGCGAAACCAGGTACATTGTGCCTTCACTAAATTCTTCCACTGCCAGTACCACGCCCGGTCGGCGGGGACCGCCGTCCGTTTTAACGGTTACCCGATCATTCACCTTCATCATTTTCCTCCTGTCGCTTTGTGCCAGTGTAGAACAATTTTCTGCGTCTGACAGCGCCTTGCCGGCGTGTTTGCTGGTTTTCTCAACGGTCTATACTTAGGCTGTCAGGAACCCGTGAGGTAGTGAAGATGAAAACGGCAAAAGAGTACAGTGATACGGCCAAGCGCGAAGTGAGCGTCGATGTAGATGCGCTACTGGCGGCCATCAATGAAATCAGCGAAAGCGAGGTTCACCGTAGCCAGGAAGATCCTGAACGGGTGAGCGTAGACGGACGGGAATATCATACATGGCATGAATTAGCTGAAGCATTCGAGCTGGATATTCATGATTTTAGTGTAACAGAAGTAAACCGTTAAAAATGGCCGAAAAAAATCCCGGCCCTACGGGTCGGGATCAAACTTGCTTATGCAAGAAGCACTTGAAAATTCGTTACACCAGGAAATCTGATGTGAGATTTACCTTATCTGCAATTTTTTTGCATGACAAGTAAATATTTTTTACATGAATGATTAAGCACGCTAATAGTTCGGTAGCAAAAGTGTGACAACGCATGTGCTGCCTGGAAGCGACGGGATCGGTTCCAGTTAGCGTTCGACTTCTTTCGGGTGTGCTTTAGGACTTTTCCTGGAAATAAGCCCGCCGTTGCAACGGAAAATGAGGAAAAAATGCTCTCAATCCATGACCCCTTGCTGATTTTTACCGATCTGGACGGCACATTGCTGAACAGCCACACGTTTGAGTGGCAGCCCGCGGCCCCCTGGCTTACACGCCTGCATGAAAGCGGCGTGCCCGTGATCCTCTGTAGCAGTAAAACCGCGGCTGAAATGCTCCAGCTCCAGACGACGTTAAATCTACAGGGACTGCCGCTGATTGCGGAAAACGGCGCGGTGATCCAACTGGACGTTCATTGGGAAGACCATCCCAACTATCCCCGTCTGATAGCCGGTATTTCTCACAACGAAATCCGCCTCGTCCTGCATAAATTGCGTGAAAAGGAACAGTTTAAGTTCACCACGTTTGATGACGTTGACGATCAGGTGATAAGCGAATGGACGGGCCTAAACCGGGCACAGTCTGCCCTAACCCGTCTGCATGAAGCGTCGGTGTCGCTGATCTGGCGCGATAGCGATGAACGCATGGCGCAGTTTGTCGCCCATTTAAATGACCTGGGACTGCAATTTGTCCATGGCGCCCGTTTCTGGCATGTGCTGGACGCCTCCGCCGGTAAAGATCAGGCTGCTAACTGGCTGATAGAAGCATATCGTCGGCAGTGGCGCGCGCGTCCTCTGACGTTGGGGCTAGGAGACGGCCCCAATGATGCGCCTTTACTGGATGTGATGGATTATGCGGTTGTCGTCAAAGGGCTAAACCGGGAGGGCGTACATTTGCGTAACGACGATCCTCAGCGCGTCTACCGTAGCCAGAACGAAGGGCCGGATGGCTGGCGCGAAGGAATGGACTATTTCTTTTCCCGCTCCTGAGTCGCGTCGCTGGCGCAAATACGGTTACGTCCGGACTGTTTGGCGTAATAAAGCCGTTTGTCGGCCAGCGACTGCAACTGCTCAAAATCATAGTCGCCGTATTCCTCCGCGCTACTGATCCCCATTGACGCGCTGATACGAAGCGTCGTGCTTTTCGTCACCAGAATCTCTTTGTCATTAATGCGCTGGCGTATGCGTTCGGCAATCTGCAGCGCCTGCGCTTTCGTCGCGCCGGGCAGCACGATACAAAACTCTTCGCCCCCTACCCGTCCGGCGATGTCGTGCGCTCGAATGGTGCTGCCAATGAGCCCAGCGGCATGGGACAACACGCGATCGCCTGCCTGATGACCAAAGCGATCGTTAACGCTTTTAAAATAATCTAAATCCAGCTGTATCACAGAAAATGGCTGGCGGGCTTCCCGGTAGCGCTTTGCCAGCCTGGACGCTTTTTCAAACAGCGCGCCACGGTTATATAGCCGGGTCAGCGGATCGTGCCATGCCTGCCATTGCAGCGAATTTTGCAGAACAAACATGTTTTTGACCATATGTCGAATAACGCCCCAGGAGATCAACAGCATCGCCGTAAAAAGCACCCATAACAGCGTTAGCGCGATACTAATACTGCCAAAATTCCCTTGTATGCCTTCACGTAATGTATGCACGCGCAGCAGGACGCCATCAAAATGATCCAGCCGCTCCCAGCTTACATAATGCGTTCCTAAACGCAGCCCGCCCAGGGTATCTTTTTCTATTTCACGCGCCAGTAAGGCGCGCTCACGGTCATTTAACGTATTCGCGGTTTGTTGTTCCGGCGCGGAGTCCGTCAACAAACGGAGATGGTTATCGTATAGCTGATATTCCCCTTCAATATCCTTTTCGGCCGCATCGCGCAGGAACCGCTGTAGTGACGCGACGGGAATATCCATTGCCAGTACGCCATACCAGTAATTATCGTGATCCAGCGGTAGACTGGCTGTCACTTTTTTCTGCTCGTCAGCAACATAGGGCTGTGCGGAGGTAAACCACCGCACGCCGCGCTGTGGGTTACGCCGTTGGCTTTGCTCGATAAACCAGGGCTGGGTCACGTACTGATAGTAACGGGAGACAATATCGCTACCGTACGCCGTAGGGAGAGTTGAGAGGTAAAACCCTGAGCGAGAAACATACATCGTCTCCAGCGTCAGCATGGCGGATGAGCGCGCCAGACGCGCCAGATACCCTAACTCCAGCGTGGCAGTTAATTCATTTGCCAGGTCACGACTCTCCCGCGAAAGAAGCGTCGTCTGGGCGACAAATTGATCGGATACGCCATATAACGGCAATGTCCGCCGCTTATCCAACTCCAGTTGCCAGAAATGTCTGACGCGTCGTTGCTCAAACTGCGTCACCGCGCTTTGCAATGCGGAAAAAGCCAGCGGCGCCACCAGCGCTTCATGCATACCGTTGCGTAAAAAGATCAACCTGTCCATGTTGAATTGCAGTTGGCGGTCAAGGACATTCGCGACGCTCCCCAGATGATTGCGCTGACTGGCGACATACGCGTCTTTCAGTATCATCACTTCCCGCCAGGTAAGTAGCGTCGAGAACAGCATCACGATCAGAAAACAGGTGTTGACGACATGACCGGGACCAAAACGCCGCGCCAGCTTTTTAAACCAGCCTTGATTATCTAACAGTGTTTCGTGCGGCACCCTGGTAACTCCTGGTTATTGATACAACGCCCCCTGATGGCTTACGGTAGCCAGACCTCATCAAGGGATACCACTCAATCCTGGCATAACCAGGTAGCTGCATGTCGCAGCGCGACGACTCTTTTTCTCCACAGCAAAACGCCCGGCATTAACCGGGCGTTTTGTCATCGGGCTTCGTCCCGCACGCGCCTTTCCTTGCCTGGCACGAGCTCATTCTCATGGAATGCCTCCCGCTTTACACCAAAACCATCATACCAGCGACACTCTACCATTCCGCTGGAATAACCGGTGACGATCATCCGGGGCCCACCCTCTTTCACGGTAACTTCCTCACTGACAGAAAAGACCATACCTGCCTCCTGTATCAGATGAAACGTTTTCACCTTAGACGAGGATGGGCAATTTTGCATAATTCATTGTAGAAAATCAGTGCGAAACACCGCGAATTTTCGCCACACCTTTCACCAGCGTCACCACAATGGCGCCGATAATAAAGCCGAGCACCAGATTCAGCCCCGCAGGGATCGTATGCGCCATGAAAGCCCCCTGCTGCTGCGCAAAATGTTCAATGGCATGGTGTAGCGGCGCAATACCGTGTACGACAATCCCGCCGCCGACCAGAAACATCGCCAGCGTACCGACAATGGATAATGCTTTCATTAACCAGGGCGCGATAATCAGTAATCCTTTACCGACGCCCTGCGCCAGCACGCTACGCTTTTCCGCCAGCCAGTACCCCATATCATCCAGTTTGACAATAATACCCACCAGGCCATACACGCCAATAGTCACAACCAACGCAATCCCCGCCAGCACCAACACCTGATTAAGCAGCGGCGCCTGCGCGACAATCCCCAGGGTAATGGCCACAATTTCAGCGGACAGAATGAAATCGGTACGGACCGCCCCTTTTACTTTATCTTTTTCAAAGGCCAAAGGATCTTGCGCAGCCAGCGCTTCAAGACGTTTTTGCCGCTCCGCCGGGTCTTCTTTGTGTTTTCGCGCCTCAAAGGTATGCAGGACTTTTTCTACCCCCTCAAAGCAGAGAAACGCGCCGCCTAACATTAATAAAGGCGTAATGGCCCACGGGATAAATGCGCTTATCAGCAGCGCCAACGGCACCAGAATAACCTTGTTGATTAATGATCCTTTCGCCACGCTCCATACCACTGGCAGCTCGCGATTAGCGCGAACGCCGGTCACCTGCTGCGCATTGAGCGACAGGTCGTCCCCCAGTACGCCCGCGGTTTTTTTCGCGGCCAATTTGCCCATTACCGAAATATCGTCCAGCAGCGTTGCGATATCGTCGAGTAATGTCAGTAAGCTACTTCCTGCCAAAATGATTTCCTCGGTCTTTTCTTCTAAGACGTTAAGTATGTAGCAAAACGCGCAATGCCGAAACCGGCGGCGCGGGTCAACGCCTTTTTATTCCAAAAGGACAATTATAATGCTCGCCAGCATAATAATTTTGACGTTTACTATATCCACCCTTTTTATTTCACCGTGAGTGATTATGCGTTTCCGGCAGTTATTACCTCTTTTTGGCGCGCTTTTTGCCTTGTACATCATTTGGGGGTCTACCTATTTTGTTATCCGCATAGGCGTTGAAAGCTGGCCGCCGCTGATGATGGCAGGCGTACGTTTTCTCTCGGCGGGGATGTTGCTCATGGCGTTTTTGCTGTTGCGCGGCGAAAAACTTCCGCCGCTGCGCCAGACCATCAACGCCGCGCTGATTGGTCTACTGCTGCTGGCGGTGGGTAACGGCCTGGTGACGGTGGCGGAGCATCAAAACGTGCCATCGGGCATTGCTGCCGTCGTGGTCGCCACTGTCCCGCTATTTACGCTGTGCTTTAGCTACTTTTTTGGTATTAAAACGCGCAAATTAGAATGGGTGGGGATTGCCATTGGACTTGCCGGGATTATTCTGCTGAACAGCGGCGGCAACTTAAGCGGCAATCCGTGGGGCGCGATTTTGATCCTGATAGGTTCGATGAGCTGGGCATTTGGTTCCGTTTACGGCTCGCGCATCGCCCTCCCTGTGGGCATGATGGCGGGCGCGATTGAAATGCTGGCGGCGGGCGTGGTATTGCTTTGCGCGGCATTTCTTTCCGGCGAAAAGCTCGCCACGCTGCCTGGTTTATCGGGGTTTATGGCCGTCGGCTACCTGGCGTTGTTCGGTTCTATTATCGCCATTAATGCCTATATGTACCTGATTCGCAACGTCAGTCCGGCGCTGGCGACCAGCTACGCCTACGTGAATCCGGTTGTCGCCGTGTTGCTTGGCACTGGCCTGGGCGGTGAGAGGTTATCGCCCGTTGAATGGGCCGCGCTGGGTGTGATTGTGTTTGCCGTAGTGCTGGTGACTCTGGGTAAGTACCTGCTTCCCGCCAGGGCGGTGGTCACGCCGTGTAAAACGGAAGATTCACGCCAGTAGATGAATCCCCTGGGTGTCGATCTGCGCGCTGGCGCCGCCGCCGCAGATCCACTCTTCCAGGCGCTCCGCCAACGCCGCGTCGCTCAATTTCGCTCGCCCGCGTAAGGCGCACTCCCAGACGATCAGCACCCGCCAGCCAAGCGCCTGTAAACGCTGAATATCGCGCTCATCGCGCTCAACGTTCTTACCGATTTTTTCCAGCCAGAAAGCCGTTCGCGTGGCCGGTACTTTGAACAGATAACAGTGGTGATGATGCCAAAAGCAGCCGTGAGTAAAAATCACACAATCATAGTCATTCACCACAAAGTCCGGCTTGCCCGGTAATGTCGCGTCCTGAGTATGAAACGTAATCCCCTGCGCGCTTAGCAGGCCGGCAAGACGTTTTTCAATAGCCGTATCGCGGGTCGCTATCGCGCGCATATTTTTACTGCGCGTGGCTTTATCGTGAACGTCCGCCATCTACCGTCTCTCTCTGACGCAGCGTCACCGCCTGGTGAATTTTGGGTTCCAGCAGCTTTGCTACCGCGGCAAATACCGGCACCACCACGGAGTTGCCAAACTGGCGATAGGCCTGCGTATCCGAGACAGGTATCCTGAACTGGTACGTTTGCGGCGCCTCAAATCCCATTAAACGCGCGCACTCTCTCGGCGTGAGTCGGCGGGGACGATGTTGTTGGTTGCCAGCATCGTCGAAATTCACTTCGCCTTTCGCCATATCCCAACCACGATCGATCAGAATTTCGGCGCCATCTTTGTAGTAGCGAGCAGATAACGTGCGCGCCACACTTTCCGGATTGTCAGGGTAAACCATGCCATAGCCAAAACCGTTTCCCCGCGCCTGGTGCTTTTTCGCGTAGCGATATAAATATTTCCACAGCACCGGCGTCAGGATATATTTGGCTTCGACGACGGGCTCCAGCAGTTCTGCCAGCGTCGGACGGCGCGGTGGATAACAGCGGGCGATATTGCGTAACGTAAAATCGGTTTTCAGGTTTAAATCGCGACGGAATCCCACCAACACAATACGTTCCCGATGCTGAGGAAGAAAGTGCTGCCCGTCGATAATTTTCGGATCGTCCGGGCCATTGTCAGCGGCATCCGCCACGTCATATCCCAGTTCATCGAGCGTTTGCATAATAATGCGGAAAGTGTTGCCCTGGTCGTGACTTTTAAGGTTTTTCACGTTTTCCAGCACAAACAGCGCGGGGCGGCGAGCGTCGATAATTCTTACGACATCAAAAAATAACGTCCCCTGAGTCTCGCAGGCAAAGCCGTGGGCGCGGCCCAGCGCATTTTTCTTGGAAACGCCCGCCAGAGAAAATGGCTGACAGGGAAAGCCCGCCAGCAGGACATCATGTTGCGGAATATGCTGGCGAATGTGTTCCGCCGCCTCATCATCGCTGACCCCTTCCCGGTGGCTCAACGTGATATCGCGGATATCTTCATTAAAGCGATGTTGCAGCGGATCGCAAAAATAGTTCGCTTTATATGTCCGTACCGCGTGCTTATTCCATTCGCTGGTAAACACGCACTGTCCGCCTATCGCTTCAAATCCGCGGCGAATGCCGCCGATGCCCGCGAAGAGATCGATAAAACGAAAGGCGTAATGTGGATGATGCGCTGGCGGCGTCGGCAACTCTGTTTTAAGACAGGTGAGTTCATTGTCGCTCAAACGATGCCATGCCGCGTTCATCATTACGCGCTTGAAGATGGCCGGGCTCCAGTGCTGTTCGCCCAGGCCGTTAAGGTGCGCCACCAGCGTTTTAACATCGTAGATTTCCAGCAATTGACTCAGCATCGCCTGGATCTCGCTTCCGGCGTCGTCGGCGATGAGGTTCCGGGCGTGTGTTACTGAAATATTTTCCTGCATACATTTAACCGGCCAAAAATAATTGCCGACAGACTAACATAAAATGACGCGGTTTACGTTTCAGCGGCAGGGGTTACTGATGCGTAGCAAACATCTGGATGACCGCCTCATCCCGTGTTTCATAGTCGCCTTTCAGCTCAGCGCTCAGTTTCGCCATGTACGACACCAGAAAATCCGCATTACGCTGCGCCAGGCACTTGCCCCGTTCGGTCTGCATCGTCAGCGGCAGTTTCAGCAGTTTGGTTTGAAAATGGTCGAGCGCGAATTGCTTATCGTTAAGAGGCCGTCTGTCGGCAAAGGGATCGTCGGCATCAAACAGCGCGACGCCCAGCGCGCCGGAGACCGCGAAGACCCGCGCCAGACCAATGGCGCCCAACGCCTCCAGCCTGTCTGCATCCTGTACGATTTTTGCCTCTGGCGTGGTGGGCGCAATTTTTGCGCTGAAGCTATGCGCTTCGATAGCATGACAAATGCCCGCCAGTTTTTCTGCCGGAAAGTCAGGAAAATCCCGCAGAAAAATACGCCGGGTTTCTGCCGCCGCCAGAATGGAAGAACGATGCCGCTGTGGATGATTTTTCGCCAGGCTGACGATGTCATGGAAATAACATGCCGATAGCACCACCAGCCAGTCGACAGGACTGTTTTCCCCTAGCGTTTGCGCGGTTGCCCAAACACGACGAAAATGGAAGATGTCATGGGCGGCATCCTGTTCCTGGTGATGGTGACGTAGCCAGTCTTCAAACTGCGATTGCCAGTATCCTGAGTCCATACGCCCTCTCTTTATAGCAGACCATTTTTATTACATGCCTGAGCACAGGGTTCGCTATCCTGACATATCCGCCACCACTTTACATCCTTGCGTGCTTGCGCGTTTCTGGCTGAGTGTCGGCGGGATACCCCCTGTTTTTGCGAGGCCGGGTGTACCAGGCAATATTCCCCAGAATAAGCCAGACGACGCCCAGCGAAAGCGCGTTAAGCCATTTTTCCGTTGTGCTGCCAGGAGTGCTGATTGGGCCGAGAACCGGCTCGGTTTGTATGGCGGACATCAGCCACACGCAACGCGCCATCGCCCAGATGAAGTAGCCGCAAAAGGTATAAAAAACCCATAACGCTAATTTGCCGCCCATGCTACGGGTGGCGTTGTCCTCCCTGGTACTCAAACTTTACTCCGCTTTTGTGATGTAAGTCATATGACATTAATTACATTATAATGTGACATTAGTCACATTTCGACCATAAAATACCTTATCCACCTGTTCTGGTCATTCGCTCCACAAATAGTTTATTCTCAGTTAATGTTGTGTCAGGCGCTGAACCTGCTGTTAAATAAGGGAATGGTGATTGAATCGCACTCTGATGCAGAATAACCCATAACCAGAACAACTTATTTTTACGCACCGCGATAGCGTTTTATTTTATTAGCATTAAATGTCAGAATGATTCGGTTATTAGCCTTTTATCATTTATTTTATCATTACCCACATTACCGGCATTTATGCCGGTTTTTTTTATGCTTTTTCATAATCAAAGCATCAAATACATATAAAAAACAAATTATATTCACTCCAGCAACCATCAAATCAAAACACATAACCCATTGATAAAAAATGATAATTATAGAATATATATTCTTAGTTACTTATATAGCCTGTATTATAAAAAACCAAACAGAAACAAATTGAAATATTTTAAATACCTTTGTTACATGTTATTTTTTAAATTCCATGAACTTCATAGAATAGTATCAATTTGTAGTTTTGTTGAAGTGGCTACATATTCATATAAATTATTATCATAAGGGAATACATAATGAACAGAAAAGTTCTGGCACTGCTTGTCCCGGCATTATTAGTGGCAGGCGCAGCAAATGCGGCTGAAGTTTATAATAAAAATGGCAACAAACTCGACCTGTACGGCAAAGTTGATGGTCTGCGTTACTTCTCTGACGATGCAGGCAGCGACGGCGACCAGTCCTACGCCCGTATTGGCTTTAAAGGCGAAACGCAGATCAACGATATGCTGACCGGCTATGGTCAGTGGGAATACAACATGCAGGCGAGCGGCACTGAAGGTAACAGGGATACGTCCTGGACTCGTCTGGGCTTTGCCGGTCTGAAATTCGGCGAGTACGGCTCTTTCGATTATGGCCGTAACTATGGTGTTATCTACGACGTTGAAGCCTGGACCGATGTGCTGCCGGAATTCGGCGGCGACTCTTACACCCAGACAGATGTATATATGCTTCAGCGTGCTAACGGCCTGGCCACCTATCGTAACACCGACTTCTTCGGCCTGGTGGAAGGCTGGAACTTCGCGCTGCAATACCAGGGTAATAACGAAAGTGGCAATAACGGATTTGGCCAGGAAGGCTCCGGTAATGGAACTAACCGCGGTACAAATAAAGAAAACGGTGACGGTTTCGGCCTCTCTACCTCTTATGACTTTGACTTCGGGTTAAGCCTGGGGGCTGCTTATTCAAGTTCTGACCGTACCGATGCCCAAGTAGGTAATGGATATGGTGATGGTCATCGTTACTATGGCAACAATGATGCCGGCGGTGAAACTGCCGAAGCCTGGACCGTAGGTGTCAAATATGACGCCTATAACGTATACCTGGCGGCGATGTACTCTGAAACCCGCAATATGACCTCTTATGGAGACAGCGACTATCACTCTGCAGACGGTAAGTTGGGTGGCGGCGGTATCGCTAACAAAACCCAGAACTTTGAAGTGGTTGCGCAGTATCAGTTCGATTTCGGTCTGCGTCCGTCCATCGCCTACTTGCAGTCTAAGGGCAAAGATTTAGGCGGCCAGGATATGGATAGCCGTGGTAACTATCGTTACACCGACAAAGATCTGGTTAAATATGTTGACGTCGGTATGACTTACTACTTCAACAAAAATATGTCCACCTACGTTGATTATAAAATCAACCTGCTGGACGAAGATGATGACTTCTACGCAAACAACGGTATTGCAACCGATGATATCGTAGGTGTTGGTCTGGTCTACCAGTTCTAAGACGCTTTATGTTATTCAAGCCCGTGCTTAGCGCGGGCTTGTTATTATAGGGCAAGAATTAAATAACGGATAACGGCACAAAGACAGGTTGACCTGGTTTCATCGGATAGATGAAGACAACATCGTTTTTTTCAGGCGCTGTCTGCAAGAGAAATAACACCTTTGGGGAAAGGTAAGCCACTATAGATGATGGATGTCAGCGTCTATAGATGATAATCATCCGGGCATAAAAAAGCTCCTGTACGGAGCTAATATGAATTATTTTCTAAAATCTGGCGGAACCTGTCCTGAGCGAATGTATATTCCAACATTATCAAAAGTGATCATGGTTGACTTACAAAAAATACATTTCGCGCCAAACGGGTTTTGCTCAGTAACATCGAATGTCGATGTTCTGTATTGTGAACCATGGCAACATGGACACCGGAAGTGAATTTTATTAGTAATATCAGTTGCCTTAAAGCGCCACAACGTTGACCGCTGATGGACCTTTTGGTCCCTGCTCTACTGAAAACTCCACTTCCTGATTTTCATTCAGAGTGCGGAATTCATTACTTTGAATGGCGGAAAAATGCACAAACACATCTTTGCTGCCATCTTTAGGCGTAATGAAACCAAAGCCCTTTTCAGGGTTAAACCATTTTACTAAACCAGTGATTTTCGTCGTCATAATATTGTTACCTTTTGAATGAGCCCTTGGGCGAAATGGCCTGAAGAAAATTATCAGAGAGAAAAAAACCTAAAGGAGATCTCAAGAGGAACAAATGATGAGAAATATTACAATCACTACTTCAGATAAGTTTGTATCAAACCGCACAACCATTAACGCATGGTTAACTGAACATAGCAAGCTTTAGTTTTGTTAAAAAAATATTAACTGTTTTTTAGCATTATCACGCTGATTGCCATACTCTTTTTATCCATGCCCGTCGCTACGGCTGAAACCTGGCGTAAATAAGTGACGTCTCACAACGCCTACCTGGCAATAAATGCGCCACATTTCCTGATGTCGTAAACCAGGATACATGCGCCTCATCGTGAGAGGTTCCTGTGATCTTGTGCGACCAGTTTATAAGGGTGGTCAAGCAGAGAATTAGTGTGTTCATTATGTTTACAGGCAAGCCATAATAACCGCGACAGCGGCGTTGAAATCTGTGTTGATGGCTTAGTCTGAGAGGAATAAAACCGGCTGATGAATGACTCAAGATGCTACATTTTTACAACGAAACAGGCATCTCCTGGAAAATGATAGACAGGAAAGTAATCTTTCTTTGTTCTGTCGAACTGTATTTTATTGATTTCGTCATGGCAAAGGCTTGCTTTATCTACCGGAATTAATTGTAACTGCTGAAAAATCCTTTGCTCCAGAGACTGATATTCAAAAACCTGAAAAATATTACTTCCATCACTGACAAGAACGCCACAATAGATATTACACTGCCCGCTCTCTGGTAGCGGTAGATTCAGTGAATGCGCCAGTAATCGTTGCAGCATAACATATTCATAGTCCAGTAATGGTGTATCCATTATATGACTGGGTGGAGAGATGTAATCACCTTCAGTTTTCACCCTCCAGCTATTGCTCATAACATGATATCACTGTTCAGGTAACAGAGTCGATTAACTGGATCATCCTTTCCCTTCATTAAAAATATTTTATTTTTTCTGGTTTTAATCCGCCGAAAGATCACCGGAGACTGAAAATAGATGGATAGCGTAAGGTGCCCATAGAGCGCATAACGCCATATTTCACTGGCTGTAATCTCCTCATTAGCTTGCTTTTTTATAATATTAACGACTTCATAAATCGTTACCCGGACCGGCATGACGGAATTGTTACTGTGATAAGGAACCGAACTCATATCACATTCTCCTTTTTTTGTCTTCCAGAGGGACTCAATATCATCGTCAGTTATTACAAACAGAAACACCACTGGCAAATAAAAATCAAATACTAAAATTGATACCAGACACATTAACAATAATCAGGAAATATCAAAATAGAACATTTCATTTGATTTATGAATACAAAACAGTTCTCCTGAAATTATCAATAACAGGATATAATAAAAACAATAATCAGAGTCTTTTAATTACATCGCCATCCAATACACACTTCAGGAAAACATATGAAAATCTGTTCAGTGATTTATTTATGCACTACAATATTTTTATTGAGCGCCTGTGTGCGTTCCCCCATTGACGCAAAGAAAAAGGACATCTCCAGAACGGAAAGCAGTATCAGTAAAAATACGGCCAGTCAGTTAACAGATAAAGATATCTTTGGTAACGAGACCACACTTGCCGTTTCAGAAGAAGATATCCAGGCCGCACTGGAAGGTGAGAAATTCAGCGTACCGCTGAATTCTGCCGTCATTCTGGTTCAGTCTGGTAATCGCGCACCGGAAGCTATTATGCAGCAGGAAATGAGCAAGTATTATACTGTTTCGACGTTCTCTGGCATCCCGGACAGACAAAAGACTGTGACCTGCAGTAAAGACAAAATTAAAGACGGAAATCAGGACATTGCTACTGCCGAAAATATGAACTGGATGCAGGCGCTGCGCTATGTTGCCGCGAAAGGACATCAGAAAGCCATTATCGTTTATCAGGATACGTTGCAGTCTGGCAAATATGACGCCATGACAAAAAACACCGTCTGGTCAGATTTTAAAAATGAAAAACTGACCGACAGCGTATCGTTGCGTTATCTGGTGCGTTTCACCTTAGTGGACGTGGCTACGGGCGAATGGGCCACCTGGTCGCCACTCAACTATGAGAATACAGTACTTCCACCGCAGCCGGGGAAAAAAGATTCCGCAGAGGCAACTACAGAACAGCAGATTTCGCAGCTCAGGCAAAGAACCTATGCGTCAATGGTGAAAGATCTGGTGAACCGCTACCAGTAAACGAACAGTGCCAATACGGAGCCGGTGGACTCTCCGCTGACATAAATCCACAGGAGCTGTCGCTCCGCTTTTTAAGTCTTTGGATTCAACACTGTCAGCGGGGTTTCTGATCCTACCCGCGTAATATGGGCACAACCCTAAGCGAGGTTCTGGTTTTCAAATTGTTCCGGACTGAGACCGCCACAGGCACTGTGACGACGCCACCGATTGTAATCACACTCACTATGATTAAACACTGCTGTCCGCATTATTTCCCGGCTGACAAAGTCCTCTCCGTGGATACATTCCACCCTCAGCGTATGGAAGAAGCTTTCCGCACAGGCATTGTCGTAACAACAACCTCTTGCGCTCATACTTCCCCGCAGATTATGGCGTTTCAGTAAGCTCTGGTAATCCGTTGAACAGTACTGACCGCCTCTGTCTGTATGCACGATGACATTTTCCGGACATTTACGCCGCCACAGCGCCATCTGTAACGCATCGCAGGCAAGCTGTGCTGTCATCCGCGAAGGCATCGACCAGCCAATGACTGACCGCGACCACAGATCGATAACCACGGCCAGATAAAGCCAGCCTTCACCAGTGCGAAGATACGTGATGTCACCCACCCACTTCTGATTCGGGCCGCTGGCGTAAAAGTCCTGCTTCAGCAGATTCTCTGAGACTGGCAGACCATGTTTGCGGTAACTGACCGGACGGAACCGGCGCGAGGCTTTCGCCCGCAGCCCCTGCCGACGCAGGCTGGCCGCCACGGTTTTCACGTTGAACTGGTAATCCTGAGCACGAAGCTCATCCGTCAGGCGTGACGCACCATAGCGTTGTTTTGCGTCACTGAATGCTTCCCGGACGACGTTATCACAGACAAGGCGGAACCGCTGACGCCGGTTTATCTGATGACGACGCTGATGCCAGACGTACCAGCCGCTACGGGCAATCTGAAGTACACGGCACATGGCTTTGATACTGAACTCAGCCTGATGGTTTTCGATGAAGACATACTTCATTTCAGGCGCTTCGCGAAGTATGTCGGGGCCTTCTGGAGAATGGCCAGTTCCTCATCCCGTTCTGCCAGTTGACGTTTCAGACGGGCGATCTCAGCGGACATCTCCTGCTCGCGTTCAGAAGAAGAGAGCTGATTTTGCTGTTTGCTTCGCCAGTTGTGGAGCTGTGATTCATACAGGTTAAGTTCGCGGGCGGCAGCGGCCACCCCAATGCGTTCAGCCAGTTTCAGGGCTTCCTGACGAAATTCAGGCGTGTGCTGCTTGCGTGGCTTTTTGGTGGTTGATGCTGGTTTTGTCATGTGAGTCACCTCTTACTTGAGAGTTTACTCACTTAGTCGCGTGTCCACTATTCTGGGTAAGATCACTCTGCCTCGCCCGTCACGACTGGAATTGTGAAGGCGTTCAAGTTCAACTTTTTCTTGGTCAGTAATGAACATTTTCTTAGCGAGTAGAATGATCTTCTGTCGCTGAAAAATCAAGCATCTTCAATAATCACGGGTATAAATGCTTACACTCTTTATCTCTATCTGTGTCATCTCCATTGAGATTAGTATGGTATTTTTCAATATATTCAGTGGAAAGTGCTTTAGCTTTTTCAATTTCTTTAGTTTCTAATTTTCCCATGATTACGTTTCGTGAGGTATCAGCCTCTTTAAAACCATTATAAAATGCCACTGAGAACCAGGCGTAGGATTGCTGATAATCTTTAGATAATTCATCTGTACCATCAGAATATAATATTCCAAGATTATTTTGAGCTACCGCATATCCCTGACAAGCAGAAATATTCAATAATTTTAATGCCTTGTTTCTGTCAACAGGCAGATTACCCAATCCTTTTGCATAAAATAGAGCAAGTGAATTTCTTGCGCTCATTGAACCAAGATCTTCCGCTTTGCTATACCATGTTGCAGCCTGAACATCATCTCTTGGAATGCCCAATCCATAATTATAGATGTGTCCCAGATTATAAATAGCAACTGGATTATTGGATTCAGCAGCCTTTATAAATAATTTTCTGGCTTGAACATAATCAATCCCCCCCCCTTTGCCATCCATGAATAGAATGCCTAAATTTATTTGAGCATTGGTAAAGCCTTGATTTGCCGCCTTACGGTAAAATTCTTTTGCTAATTGAAGATCTCTGCTTCCACCCCAACCATTTTCATAGAAAAGACCGAGATTAAATTGTGCTGGTGCGTAACCTTGTTTTGCAGCCTGATTATACCAATACATTGCTTTTGTGTAATCCTGTGGCATACTGTTACCACTCCCATAAGCAAGCCCCAGATCTGTTTGTGCTTTCATATCCCCCTGTTCTGCTAACTTGGTTAGATGTGCTATATCACTATTCGCACTCACATTTTCCAAACTATCATTTGAATGATAAAGCCAAGCAATAACTCCTCCAAATAAAACAATTACTGTAAAAACCATCATTAATATGTTTTTCTTCATATTATCCTTCAGCTTACTATTGTTAAAATAGATGGATTTCTTACTGTTACGTTATCCATAACAGTGATTACTGTTTCGCCTTATAGGAAAAAAGAGCGTCAATAAGGTAATCGGATACCTTACCCTGAAAACTGGAACCACCTTCATTTATAAAGCTTTTTCCGCAAGTTAATGCCAAATTTGTTGGATCTCTTTCTCCGTCTTTTATCACGGACTTAACTACATCCTTAATACATGCAGAATCTTTTTCTGCAACAGTTGCCACTCCGAAACTCGTACCAGCTATACCAGTTATAGTTGAACCTACTGATATCCCGAAAACATATTTAGATAACGGATTGTATACGTTATGCATAGTTTCCATATTATGTATCACTCCTGCTGCTTCTTGTGGTGTTAGATAATGTACTGCCGAACCAGCTTGCTGGCATATTTCCCTAAATCCTCCATATCCAAGAGAATCCCAACCTGATAATCCTAAAGGATCTATATTCAAAATCGGATTCAGCGGATACTGATACAGGTTCAGCCCGCCTTCCAGCCCTATCGGATCTTTGGTAATATACTTTCTTTGCAACAAATCATAGTGTTGGTGATATAGATCCGGTTGGTTTCTGCATCGTACTATCGTTTTATTTTTAATATATTTTCCTGGCCCACTACAGAAATTATGCGATTCCTACCATTATTATTCATCTTTCTCCCATGTATCAACATTTCCATCGTTCAATAACATAACGATTTCATTCTCATTGATTTTATTTTTTGAGCATTTATAGGTTTTGTTATTCTTGAATAACACCACACCTTTGTTATCTATGAAATATTCGTGATTATCTTCATATATATATATTCTAATGTTTTCATCATCGAATAGATAACATTTATTCCCATGTGGGCTTAGTAATGCTAATACTTTTCCATGATTTCGTTGCAGCAATTCTTGCCCCCCTCCTTTCACTGCAAGTCTTTTAATTTCCTCCCTTGTTATTGGTGTATAGGTTTGAATACGAAAAGGAATACGGAAAAATAGCATTTTCGCATCGCAAGAAAATGGCAAAATACAGACAAGCAACAATAATGTATTTTTAATGATTTTTTGAAGATGCAAAGAAAATACATAAAATTTCATTAAACAGGGGGGGCTTATCTTTATCATTAGTATTTCATCCTTGGTGGGATTCCCATTTCTTTGCGGACAGGGTTCTCATGTTTTTTAACATTATTCATATGTCCTGGTCCGTCGTCATTTTCACCCATTGCATGTCCCATTTCGTGGGCGATAACTACACTTAATGGCGTAGGTGTCAGTTTGCATGCTTTACCTTTTCCTTGATATTGGCATGCGGCATGGTCAAAATCTATTTCAATATAGAAAGTATATTCGGAGGGATCGTAGCATGTATATTCCATACCTTTCCTCGGTCCTCTAAATATATAATCATGATCAGATAACTCCATTTTTTCTATCATTTCCTGACCATGTTTTGTCTTCCTTACAGATTCGTATGCCTCTTTCATAGCTTTTTGCTGTTCTTCGTCACCCTTAAAAGTCACCTTTAATCCCAATGGATCTGTACCTGTGACAGGGTTCAGCGGATACTGGTACAGGTTCCATCCCCCTTTCAGCCCTATCGGATCCTGCGTGATATACCTTCCCTGCCCCGGATTGTAATACCGGTGCCGGTTATAATACAGCCCCGACTCCTCATCGTACTGCTGGCCCGGTAGCCGTATCAGTTGCTCCAGGTCCGCCGGATTTTCCTCACCCGACAAATTTCCCCATTCATCATACTCCCCGCGCCACGCCACCGTGTTATCCGGGGTAATCAGCGCCAGCGGCAGTCCACGCTGGTCGCAGTGGTAAAGATGGATTTTCCTTTGGGGTGTGTACTCCGGCTCCAGTTGCCCCGCCATCTGCTCCGGCGTCAGCCCGCATCCCGCCAGCCACTGCCTGCTCTCCTCACTCACCGCATTACGCCTCAGCTCACCCTCCAGCCTGTCCAGCATCGCCGTCAGCGCCGCCGGAAGCTGTACCGCCTGGCCGTCCTCACTTCCCTCCTGCGACAGCTTCTCCGCCAGGCTGCGGTGCTGCGTTTTCTCAAGCTCCGCATTATCCGTTTCGATGCGCACCAGCGGCGTGAAGCTTCCCGGACCGTATACCGTCTGGACGCGGCTCTGTCCGGTCTGGATGGTCGTCAGCCTGTCCCCCTCCCAGCCATACCACGTCACATATGGCCTGCGCGACAGTTCCATCCGTGTGTCGCTCCAGTGAACCAGCTCCCGCTTCCATACCCGTTTGCCCACCCGGCGGCCCAGCGGGTCGTAGAGATACCTCCCCTCCGCCAGGACGGAGTTGTGCTGTGTGCGCACATAGTGGACCAGCCGGTGCTGGTTATCGTATTCGTACTGGCGCTGTCGGGGTAAAACTCCGGGTCCGGCAGGCGGTTTCCCGCCGGGTCCGTGGCATACGGGAGGGTGATGTCCAGATTCGCGGCGCTGGTATGCACCCCGGTCAGGCGCCCGCTCTCGCTGTAGCGGTACTCCCTCGTCTGCTGCGGTCCGCTGATGCGCACCAGCCTGCCGCCCTCATCGTAACCGTACTCCCGGTTTAGCTGCGGGTGGTTCAGATGCTGGCTCTGAAGTTGCCCGGTGAGGTTATACACACTGCTCTGTTCGTATGTCTCTGTTCCCGCACCGTCCGTCACCCCGGTGACATTCCCGGACACTTCACCCTCTGCGGCGCGGTGATACGTCAGCGTGCGTCCATAGCTGTCCGCCAGCCCCGTCAGCACACGGTACGGCGGCAGCGGCGCGGGCAACGCCTCATCCGCACCCGGCACCCGCTCAGGCCACCCCAGCACCCACCACGGCCCCTGCGGGCTGTTCGTTGCCAGGTACGTGTTCGGGCTTAACCGTATCTCTTCCGGCAGTGCCTGCCAGAGGTCATGCAGCGGGTTGCTTTTATCCGGCATAAGCACCCCGCACCGCGCCAGCCAGAATGACTCGCTGCGACTGTATGACGACTCACCCGGCGACAGTGGCTCAAAGTGAATGCTCCGGCCTCCGCTGTCGTTCAGTATCAGCGCCCGCTCACAAATCTGTAAGCGCATATCGGCAGCCATCTTCCAGCCAGGGCCGAACAGCCCCGATGGCGCGGGCGTCTTCGTCCGGTAGCTACTGTAGGCGCGGGTAAGGATGAACGGCAGCGGGCCGGGCAGCGCAAAGTCGGTCTCTCCCGGCAGCACCTTCGCCCCCAGCATCGGGTTTACCGGATGACCTTTCACCTCTTCTATCGGGCTGTTAGGACACACCGAGCACGTCACGCCCGTCGGCGCGCCTATCAGCCCCCCCGCCGAACCCTGGACTATCGGGCCGCCTTCTGCTGTCATATCATTCTGGCGCGCCGCTGGTTTTCCGCTCATGCTCAATTCTTTCTGTTATTTATTAATTTCATCTACCTGTAATTGTACCCTTTACCTGTTGCGCTTATATCTTTTATAAAGAGCCAACTTATTTATAGAGAAGTCTGGCATCATTCGCTGAGATTGTTTTATATAACGGCACATACCCTACATCCTCCACAAAACTTTGCCCCTGAGGGTTTACAAACCAGTCCACAAATTTCTGAGCTTCTCGCGAAGGCTTTTCACGTGTGACCATATATACTTCCACAATGTAAGGGTAAGCCCCATTCCGGATATTCTCCACCGTGGGTACAATACCATTTATTGCCAGAAGTTTAATATTTTTGCTGATATCCTTATTCATCTGTGTGGCATAGTATCGAAACGTATAGCCAATCGAAGGCTGAGTATTCTGGTAGGCTGACGCCTTCATCACCACCCGTTTCACTCTGTGCAAGTTTTCCCGCCACTAAATCTGCATCACCACCCAAAAACCTCGGTTTAATATGAACCGACCTAATTCTATTTCCCGTGAGAAATGAATAATACTGCACCATCTATTTTAGATAAAACAATAACAAAGTTTCCACCTTTAGTGCTAGAAGATGATGGTGTACCTTCTATTTCCCAGCTATCATTCCGCTCCTTGATATTATATGGCTTTTCATTAGCTTGTTGAACACCGTATAAATTTTTAATATAGACCTCAGTTAACTCTCCCGCCATTTCCCTTGAATTTATTAGCATATCAAAAGGAACTGGTTTTGCGACACTGCAAATCGGAAACAATAAATATATACCCATTAATATCCTCTTCATGCTTTACTCCATTAAAAACTTATCATTAGCGAATCTCACAATGATCTGTTAATTTATTTTTTTGATAAGTCACCGTTTTATATGATATATCTACTTTGCCAAACGTACCATCTGGTGTACCTAAGTAACCATTTCTGTAATTTTTATAATTATCAGAAATATCAAGGGGAGAGAATTTATTATTTTCATACCCTGCCTCCTCCATTCCATGGGTATGATAATCAGCAGAATTAGTTGTGTTTTGGGGGCATGCAAGTGCGCTCAAGGTAAGCCCATCATTAGTACCACTAATGGGGGTGGTTGCAAAATATTTATTTTTGACATCCTTGCAAATTAATCCGCCATATTCAGTACCTGAACAAATTGATTGATTATTTATATTCTTCAAAGCATCTAGTGCTGCATCTTCTTCAGAATCAAATTTGCTAGGGCCTATAATAAATGATAGAGCATTACAAAAACCATCAGTACATGATCCTGATTTCGCATCATCCCACATCGATAACCCCAACGGGTCAATTTCACTAACCGGATTTAATGGGTAATTATAGAGATTCCACCCCCCTCTCAGCCCTATCGGATCCTGTGTGATATACCTTCCCTGTCCCGGATTATAATAACGGTGCCGGTTATAATACAGCCCCGACTCCTCATCGTACTGCTGCCCCGGCAGCCGTATCACCTGCTCCAGGTGCGCCGGGTTTTCCTCACCCGACAGGTTTCCCCATTCATCATACTCCCCGCGCCACGCCACCGTGTTATCCGGGGTAATCAGCGCCAGCGGCAGTCCACG